>NZ_JBICZB010000103.1:0-21756 GCF_043201815.1 Kitasatospora sp. NPDC048296 | reverse complement strand
GAACGTCGTCACACCGCGAAGACACCACATAGAGTGCTCTACGCAGTCGCGTAGCTCGCAAGCCCACCGGTGTCTGTCAGACCGGGGCAACTCCAACCTTCTCTGTGCCGCTTGCCCCTACGTTGGTGGCCATGCACACGAACCGGCTGAGTGAGTTCCTGCGGGCCCGGAACTCATGAAACTACGCCGAGCTGACGTGACATCTGGCGCTGGCGCTGGCGCCGGAGCTTGAGGGGCATCCCACCGAGAACTCAGGGCCGCTCGTTGAGTAGGTCGTGGGAAAGAGAGCGCCGTGGTTGGTGTCGGACGACCTGTAGGGCCGGATCGAGCCGCCGCTGCGGCCGGTGCGGTAGCAGCGGCTTGGGAAGCTCGGCCGGCCGCCGGTGGACGACCGGGGCTGCTCGCAGGGGATCCTGTCCGTACTGCACACAGGCATCCAGTGGGAGTGGTTGCCGAAGGAGCTCGGCTTCGGCTCGGGCACGACCTGCTGGCGCCGGTTGCGGGACCGGCACGAGGCCGGGGTGTCACCAACGTCCGGCAGTTCTGTACCTAGCGGTGCCCGGCCCCGCACCTTGCGGGGATCTCCGGTGCCCGGGCGGCCCGTCGGGCGCCGTAGTGGGCGAGCCAGCTCCGGACGTCCCCGCCCGAGGCGTCCCAGGAGGCGCCCAGTCCGACGGCCCGTTCCAGCGCGTGGTGCAGGCCGGACGCCTTCAGTGGGCGCGCCGGGTCCGCGGTCTCGCCCACCAGCGCGACCCGGCTGCGTGCCAGTGCCGACGAGGCGTTCCGGCCGGGGACCGTCCAGGCTCGCCAGTTGCGGCCCAGTGTCAGGATGTTGCGGGCGGCGTAGCCGATCTCCGGGAAGGCCGCGAGTACCTGCTCCAGGTCCACCCGGGCGCCCGCCGGCTCCCGGCCGGAGTGCCGGTGGCGGGTGGCGGAGAGGCTGAGGTACCGGGAGTCGGGCAGCGGGTAGTGCGAGACGTGCCATTGCGCGCCGACCCAGCAGGTGATCGCGCCGTCCTGCCAGCGGCCGTCCACCAGGTCCATCGGGATGACGGTGCGGTAGACCGAGAGCCGGTCCTCCGCGGCGTCGTCGGCCCACCGGGGGTCGTCGCGGGAGACGGCGCGGGCACCGCCCGTGAGGATGAGGGCGTCGCCGGTGACGCTGCGCCCGTCCGCCAGGGCGGCCACCACCGATTCGCCGTGCTCGGTGTAGCCGACCACGTGGCTGTCGGCGCACAGTCGGACGCCGTCCTGCTCCCAGCAGGCTTCGAGCAGCGGCTCGTACACATCCAGCCGGTGGGCCGTGGCGTGTGCCGAGCCGGGGCCCCGGACGGGCAGCGGCACCGTGCTGACCGGTTCCCCGGTCGCGCCGTCCATGGTGCGGAATTCGTCGATCGTCAGCGAGCGTTCGCGGACGGCGTCGCCGACGCCGAGCCGGTCCAGGAGCCGGAAGTCCTGCGGAGCGAGCCGGACGCCGACTCCGCTCTCCGTGAAGACCGGGCGCTGCTCCAGGACCAGGACGTGATGGCCTCTCCTCCCCAGGGCAACCGCTGTCGCCAGACCACTGACCCCACCGCCGGCCACGAGAATTCGCATACGTCGATGATGGTTCCCGAGGGCCCGCGCGGGCGACGCGGTCAACGCGCTTGTGTCAGAACCTCTCGGCGATGTGACACAAACAGAAAGAAGATGTTTGAACCACGCGCTGTCCGATTTGCACCGATCGGCGGCACCTACAGCGCATGCCCGATCCGCTGCTCCATCGAGGCCATGCAGTGGGTCCACGGGCGGACGCGAGCCCGCGCGGCCGCGACCACCTGGGCGACGTGCGCGGCCGCCGTCAGCGTCATGTGCCGGTGCCAACCGTCGGAGCTGCGCCCCTCGTAGTCGTCGACGGCCCCGACGTGTGACGCGGACCGGGCGATGTCCTGCTCGACGCGTCGGGTGAGCTTGCCGAGCCGCAGCAGAACCCCCAGGGGCGTCGCCGTCAGATTGGTCAGCCAACACCGAGCCGGCTGTTGCTGTCCAGGACCCCACTCTCCCACCAGCAGCAGCGAGTGCCCGGCCCACTCCACCCGGACACCGGCGACCAGGCTCTGACGCACCGTTCGAGACTGGGCCTCGGTCCACTCCGCCGGCCGCCGCAGCATCCGGTTGAGCTGCAGCAGCCGGGCGGCGGGCAGCGACCGGCCGCCCCGCCCCGGCGCCCGCTCCAGCACCGGGAGGTTGGCGGGCACCGCGGCCAACAGGGGTGCGCCCGCCCGGGTGTAGCGGTCGAAGACCGGCCGCAGGTCGACCCCGGGGATGTCGAGCACGACCGGGCGTGGCCCGATGCTGCTCGGATCCCGCACCAGAGCGGCCGCTGCGATGCACTCGGCGGCCTCCTCGCCGCAGCGCAGCAGGCTCCACCTCACCGGTACGGAAGCGTCATTGGCCATACCCCACACCCCGACGGCATGCCGGCCCCGCCGCGGGACCGGCAGCGCGTGCACCACCCAGGCGTTGAAGCGCAGCTCGTTGTCGGCATGGCGCTGAAGCGCCCTGCTGACCGGCTCCCAGTCCCAGGTGGAGGAGGCGATGAAGTGGTGCAGGCTCTGGGCCAGTTCGGGGCCGCCGACCTGAGCGGCGATGTTCCGGATCGACCTGCGGCCCTCCGCCGCGATCAGTCCGCGCAGGTAGAGCCCACCCTTGACGCGCTGATCGCTGCGCGGCAGCGGGGCGAAGAGCACCTCGGACAGCTCGTCCAGGACCGCACTGCTCAGCGGAACGGCCGGAACGGCCGGACCGGCCCGGACGGCGGGAGCAGCCGCAACGATCGGCACGGCGCGTGGAACGCGGAGCATGAGAAGTCCCTCCACCCAGGGTAGTTGCCAGCCGAACAACCCCCGTACACACGGCCCTATTCCGCTTCGTGCCGGATCAACCCGTCCGGGGCGCACCCGGTGGAACCCGCCGACCCGCGGGATCCACCGGGCACGCCCCGGACGTCGAACGACGGCCCCTCAGGGCGTTTTCTGGACGAGCTCGGACGCATTCGCAGCAGCAGCAGCCAGCGGCACCGGTGCCTCGCGACGGCCCCGTGCCCACATCGCCACCGAGAGCAGCAGGGCGATCGCGGTGGCGATGGCGGCGGTCAGGGTCACCGCCCGGACGTCGAAGCCAAGGTCGATGGTGGCACCACCGAGCCACGCGCCGAGCCCGTTGCCCAGGTTGAACGCGGACACGTTGGCCGACAGCGCGAGAGCCGGCGCGGCGGCGGCCACCGCGAGGATCCGCGCCTGGAGCGCCGGGATGATGGAGAAGCCGGCGGCGCCGAAGAGGAAGAGCGCGACCGCCGCCGGGGCCTGGTGGGGCGCGGCGAGCCAGAAGAGCAGTAGCGAGGCCAGCAGAGCGGTCTGGGCGCGCAGCACTCCGCGCATGACGTTGGCGTCCGCGGTCTTGCCGCCGAGGATGTTGCCCAGCACCGAGCCGATGCCGAAGACGATGAGCAGGATGCCGACCATGGCCGGTGCGAAGCCGCCGATGTCGCGAAGCAGCGGCGCCAGGTAGGTGGAGGTGGTGAAGACCGCGCCCTGCGCCAACACGGTGATCAGCATGGAGAGTTGGAGGCTCCCTCGGCGGAACACCTTCATCTGTTCGCGCAGCGACAGGCCTCCGTCCGGCGCATCCTCGCTCTCGGTGGACAGGGCGCTCGGCACGAACTTGGAGATCAGCAGCAGGCAGACCACGGCGAAGGCCGTGACGTAGCCGAAGGTGGCGCGCCAGCCGAAGTGCTGCCCGATGAAGGTGCCGATCGGGGAGCCGAGCACATTGGCGAAGTTGAAGCCCAGTGCGATCTTGGCCATGGCGGTCGCCTGCTTGTCCGGCGGGGACATCAGGGCGGCGACGTGCCAGGCGACGGCGGCGAAGGTGCCGTGGCTGAGCGAGGTGAAGACGCGCGCACCCATCAGCGTCGCATAGTTGGGGGCCAGCACGGCGATGACGTTGCCGGCGATGAAGACGCCCATGAGGCTGAGCAGCAGCCCCTTGCGGGACCACTTGGTGGTCAACAGGGTGATGATCGGACCACCGATGGTCACCCCCAGCGCGTAGCCGGTGACCAGCAGGCCGGCGGTCGGGATGGACACGTGCAGGTCGGTCGACATCTCGGGCAGGATCCCGGCGATGACGACCTCGGCGGTGCCCACGCAGAAGACCCCGAGCATCAGGGCCAGAAGGGGCAGTGGCATGGCGGCCCAAGCCTTTCGTAGGGAGCCAGGTTCGATGACGGTCGATGGCAATCGACGACGCATGATGAAGATGTATGCGATTGCATATAGATAATGGACGAACATCCGAGGGTGGTCAACTGGCGCAAGGAGTTACGCTGGGCAGCGGTGACGGTTGGGCAAGTGGAACGTTTCGAAGGACTCAGTGAGGGGCCACGTCGATGGAGACTTGGGGACCGGGGAGCGGGCGGGATGAGATCGCCGTCTGGCGGCAGCTCACGCGCCTGATGGAGCAGGTCAGCGCGACCGCGGGCCGACGGTTGACCCGCGGCCACGGGGTCTCCATGAACGAGTTGCTGCTTCTGCTCTCGCTGACCGAGCAGCGGGACGGCATGCTGCGGATGTCGGACCTCGTCAAGGCGCTGGGCGCCAATCAGCCGGCCGTCAGCCGGATGGTGGCCCGCCTCGAGGACGCCGAGTGGGTGACGCGCCGCAGCGCCCTCGACGACAAGCGGGGGGTGGACGTCCAGGTGACCGAGGCCGGTCGGCGGCTGACCAGGACCGCCGAGCAGACCCTGCGCAAGGCCCTGTCCGAGGCTCTCGACACGGCCGCGCTGAGCGACTCCACCGCTTCGCTCGTCGCCCGGCTGCGGTACGCGCCCGCGGTGCCGATGGACTGAGCGCCCCCGCCGCCACGGAAGCGGCCCCGGCCGCGGGCCCCGCCCGCAGTCGGGGCCGCTTCGTCGGACCGCCCGGCCGCCCCGTTCCGCCGGTTCACGGCGTGGTAATACGGGGCCATGTGGGGCGCCGGCGATTCACATCGGGGCAATGTCCGAGAAACATGAATTTGAATACATCTATTGTGCCCGAACCACCTTGCGATGCATGCAGACGAAGCACTAGCGTTCGATGCTGACGGGCGGACCGGACGGTTGGTTTCTCCGCCGCGCGCATTCCCCAGCTCTGAGACCCTCACGGAGGTCGTGTCATGTCTGGAACCGCAATGCCTCGCCCCGCCGGTCTGAACCCGGTCGCCGATCTGCCCAAGCCGCCCGGACTCCACTGGAACGTCCGCGCGAAACAGCCCGTCTCCTACGGCGTCAGCATGGTCCGCGGCCTGCTGGACCCGGAGAACCCCACCCTCGCCCGCGCCTGCGGCGGTGGCCAGGGGCGCCCGGTCCGCTCCCTGCTGGCGATCGACCCCGTCGTCAACAGCCTCTACCGTGACCGCTTCGCCGAGTACTTCGACCGCTGGCGGATCGACACCACCTGGCAGGTCGTCCAGGGCGACGAGGAATCGAAGTCCTTGGAGCAGGCCGTCCTCGTCACCGAGGCCATGTCCCGGATGGGCATCCTGCGCCGCGCCGAGAAGGTGGTCGCCGTCGGCGGCGGCGTGGTCCTGGACATCGTCGGCTTCGCCGCGAGCATGTACCGCCGCGGCGTCCCCTACGTCCGCGTCCCCACCACCCTGGTCGGCCAGATCGACGCCGGGATCGGCGTGAAGACCGGCATCAACCACGGCCACCACAAGAACCGCCTGGGCGCCTATTTCGCGCCCGAACTCGCCCTGATCGACCCGGAGTTCCTCCGCACCATCGACCCGCGCCACGTCGCCAACGGCATCGCGGAGGTGATCAAGATGGCGCTGGTCAAGGACGCCGTGCTGTTCGACCTCCTGGAGTCGACCGTCGACTCCATCACCCCCAATACCCTGGCCGGTTGCGGCTCGGCCATCAGCGAGGTGCTGTCCCGGGCGATCTCCGGGATGCTCGACGAACTGGAGCCCAACCTCTGGGAGCAGGTGCTGGAACGTTCCGTCGACTACGGCCACACCTTCAGCCCCTCCCTGGAACTGCGCGCAGACCCGCCGCTGCTGCACGGCGAGGCCGTCGCCGTCGACATGGCGATCTGCCTCGCCCTCGCCCATCTGCGCGGCCACCTCTCCCAGCACGACGTCGACCGGGCACTGCGACTGCTCCAGGGCTTCCGGCTCCCCGTCTCCCACCCGGTCTTCACCCGGGAGCTGCTCACCGAGGCGCTCGCCGACGCGGTCAGGCACCGCGACGGACTGCAGCGCGTCCCGCTCACCCGGGGCACCGGCTCCGTCGTCTTCGCCAACGACCTCACCCCGGAGGAACTCGGCCGGGCGCTGGAGTTCGTCGACTCCTGGACGGCGGCCGCGAACAGCGAACTCGTCGGCGCGGCGGTATGAGCACCGCCGACACCGTCGTCACAACCGACACCGTCACCGACACCGCCGGAACCGCCGCCGGCACAACCGACACCGTCACCGACACCGCCGGAACCGCCGCCGGCACAACCGACACCGCCGCCACCACCGCCACCGTCTTCGACGTCGGCGGGACGTACATCCGCCGGGCCGAATGGTCGCGCGAGGGCGGCCTGAGCGCCCGTACCTCGCGCCCCTCTCCCAGCTTCAAGCGCTTCCCCGCCGCCACCGTCGCCGAGCTCCGGGACATGATGGTCCGGGAGCTGTGCGAGGGCGTCCCCGAGACACCGGACGCCGTCGTCGGCATCTCCTTCGGCGCCGCGCTCGACCACCGTTCCGGCATCGTCTACGCCTCGGCGCCGCTCTGGGGCGGGCACAGCGAACCGTACGACCTGCGCGCGGCGCTGACCGCCCGGCGCGGCGACGTCCGGTGGCACATCGTCAACGACGTCACCGCCGCCCTGCTGCACGCCGCCGCGTCCGCCGAGCGCGGCGGACACCGCAAGGTCCTGCTGGCCACCATCAGCTCCGGCATCGCCTGCCGGGTCATCGACCAGCGGGAGCGCCGGATCCCGGTGGACGGCTGCGGCCTCCAGGGCGAGATCGGCCACCTCCCGGTCGGCGCCGAACTCGCCGGAGCGCCCGTCGAGTTACCCTGCGACTGCGGGAAGCCGGGACACCTGGCGGCCTACGCCTCCGGCCCCGGCATCGCGCGGATGGCACAGGCCCTCCAGCAGCGCGAACCCAAGCGCTGGGCGGCCTCCCGACTCGACCGGACGACCGCCGACGGCACCGGCTTCGAGACGGCGCTGCGCCACGCGCTGGACGAGCGGGACGAGCTGGCGGCCGAACTGCTCGACGCGGTGACCGCCCCCGTCGCCGCCGTGCTGCGCACCGCGCTCTGCCTCGACCCCGAGCTCGACGAGGCGGTGCTGACCGGCGGCGTGGTCCACGGTCTCGGCCACCACTACCGGCGCGCCCTGATGGGCCACCTCACCCGCGAGGGCCTGTACCTGACCAGCGAGCGCACCCCCGACTGGCTGGAGCGCCGGATCACCGTCGCCGGCCCCGGGGAGGCCGACGGCCTGGCGGGCGCGGGCATCGCGGCGACCGCCGGAGTACCGGCATGAGGACGGCCGACGAGACCGTCCCCGACCACCGGGCCCTGGTCCGGGAGGCCGGACGCGTCCGGTTGCGCCTGCGCCCCACCCCGCGGCCCGCCCCCGGTGAGCTGCTTGTGGCCACCCAGGTTGCGGGGCTGTGCGGTACGGACATCCAGATGCTGCGCGGGCTGCGCGACGACCCGGCCCCGGTGATCGGCCACGAGGGCATCTCCCGGGTGGTCGCCGCCGGCCCGGGTGTCCCCGGCGCCCTGTGCCGCCCGGGCACGCCCGTCGTGGTCAACCCGACCCACCGCTTCGACCCGTCCTTCCTGCTCGGCCACAACGTCGACGGCCTGCTCCAGGAGCGCACCCTCATCCCCGCGACGGCCGTCCGGGACGGCCTGGTGGTACCGCTGACGCAGGCCCCCGACCCGGTGCTCGGCACCCTGATCGAGCCGCTGGCCGCCGTCCGGTACGCCCTCGCCCTGCTGGCCGCGGCCCGCCCCCGCACCCTGGTGGTGTACGGCGACGGCACGATCGGGCAGCTCGCCGTCCGCGCCGCCCGCCGCTGGCTCGACGGCGTCGCCCGCGTCCTGCTCGTCCACCACACTCGGACCGGGCTGGCCTGGAGCGCCCGACAGGCCGTGCCCGGCGTGGAGTTGCTGCTCGACCGGGAACCGGGCCCGCTCGGCGCGGAGCCGGTCGCGGCCCTGCTCGCGACCCCGCGCGACGCCACCCTGGGAGCCCTCGAATCCGCGCTGCGCCTCAACGGCGGCGAGCTGACCGTCGACGTGTTCGGCGGTCTCCCACCGGGTGCCGCCAGCGCCTCGCTGCCCGGGGTCGACCTGGCCGCCGTCCGGGCCGCCAACTGCGCCGGCCATCCCGTCCCGGCCGCCTTCGCCCAGACGGCCACCGCCCGGGGCCGACCCGTCCGGCTGACCGGCCAGCGCGGTGTCGGCAACCGTCATCTCGTCGAGGCGGCAGCCGAGTTGAGCCGGAACCCGGCGGCGTACCGCGCCCTGGTGACCCACGTCGTGGGGCTGCCGGAAGCCGCCCGGATCATGAACGACCTGACCGTCAGCGACCGCCGGACCGTGGCCGGGAGCCGGCTCATCAAACTCGCGGTGCGTTTCGCCCCCGTACCGCCGTCAGCTCAGGAGACTCAGTGACAGCACACGCTCAGCCCCGCCGCCGCGCGCTGGTGGTCGGCGGGTCCACGGGTATCGGCCGCGGCGTCGCGGACGCCTGGGCCGAGGCGGGGCTCGACGTCACGGTGCTCAGCCGGTCCACCCCGACCGGGCCCGGCGCCGACCGGCTCCGCTGGACGGCCACCGACCTCACCGACGCCGAGCAGGTCGCCGGGAGCCTGGCCCTCGCCACCGCCGGGCCCCTGCACGCGGTCTGCTACTCGGCGGTCCACTACGGCGACCGGCGCGCCCTGTTCCGCGACTGCGCCGAGGCCGAGTGGCGCCGCCAGATCGACGTCAACCTGCACGGCCTCTGGCTGACCCTCTCCCGGACCGTCCCGGCGCTGCGCCGCACCGACACCCCGGGGGTGTTCCTCGGGATCTCCTCCGAGGTCGTCTACAACGCGGGCCCCGGGCGCTCCGGCTACGCCGCCTCCAAGGCCGCCGGCGCCGCCCTGCTCGACTCCCTCGCCCAGGAGGAGAGCGCCGACGCCCCCGGTGCCGAGGCGCTGCGCGTCGTCCAGGCCCTCCCGGCCGGCATGGTCGACACCCCCGGGATCCGGCGCCGGCGCCCGGACGGCTTCGACTACAGCGACTACATGCGGCCGGCCGGCTTCGCCCCGCTGGCCCGGGAGCTGGCGGCGACGGCCGGGGCCGGACTGCACGGCGCCCACCTGGTGGTCGACGGCGACGGCGCCTGGTACCCGGTGGGCGAGCGGCTGCCGGTCTCGCAGAGCCGCAGGATCCCTTCGGGTGCGGGCTCGTGACGAGCTTCCCGCTGGTCGGACTGGCCGGTTGGCGGCTGCCGGGCGACCACTTCGCCGCGGTCGAACTGGCCCACCGAGTGGGCACCGAGGGCCTCCAACTCGACCTCGGCGGCCCCGGCCGCGGCCCCTGGCTGGACGCGGCCGGAACCGTCGAACGGCTCCGCGAGGACTGCGCCCGGCACGGCGTGCGACTGCTCGCGGTCGCGGGCAACACCCTCAACGACATCGGGCTCCACGCGCCGAAGGACGGCCGGGACGGGCTGCGCGCCCGTCGCGTCCTGGTCCGGGTGCTCGACACCGCCCTGGCCCTGGGCGCGCCGCTGGCGTTCGTCCCGAGCTTCCGCCGCAGCGCCGTCCGCGACCGGCAGGACCTGGAGCGCACCGCGGCCGTCCTGGCCTGGGCCGCGCGCGAGGCCGAGGATCGCGGTCTGCTGCTGGCCAGCGAGAACGTCCTGGACCCGGAGCGCGCCCGGCTGCTGGCCGAGGAGGTCGCGTCCCCGGCCTTCCGGCTGCTGCTCGACACCTACAACCCGTACACGGCCGGCGTCGACGTCCTGGCGGTGATCGAGGCGACCCATCAGTGGATCGCGCCGCAGGTCCACCTCAAGGACGGCACCGGCGGCGTGGTGGTCAAGGACCTTCTCGGGGACGGCGACGGCCCGGTCCGCCAGGCGCTCGCCGCGCTCGCCGCCCACGGCCGCGCACCCGAGGTGCTGGTCCTCGAGAACGACTACCGCGACGGCGACGTGGCCCGTCTCACCCTGGACGTCGAACGCGCCCGCGGCCACGCCCGCACCCACGCCCACGCCCGCACCCACGCCGCCGAAGCCCACCCGAGGAGTTGACGTGCCCGGCCTCCCGACCACCTACGCGACCACCACCCTGAGGGACGGCGTGGTCAGCCTCGGCACCCGCCGCTTCCCGCACGGCGAGCTCGGCCCCGACACCGTCGTGATCAAACCCGACCACCTGGGCATCTGCCGCGCCGACGCCAAGGAGATCCACGGCTCCCGCGACGTCATGGCGGACCGCGGCCCGCTGTTCGGCCATGAACTCGTCGGCACCGTCGCCTTCGCAGGGGGCCGCACCGGGTTCCGGCCGGGCGAACTGGTCACCCTCAACCCCAACATCACCCCGACCCGCACCACCGGCTTCGCCGAGTACGTCCTCGTCCGCGGCACCGGGAAGCAGCTGGACCAGGCCGTGGTACGGGTCCCGGAACCGCACATCCGGGACACCCCCTGGATGCCCGAGCCCTTCGCCTGCATCGTGCACGCCCTCGACAAGCTGCTCGACCTCACCGGCCTGCCCGCCCTCCACGGCAAGCGGGTCGGCATCATCGGGGCCGGCTGCGCGGGCCTGATGTTCGCGATGTACGCCCGCCACCTGGGCGCCCCGGTCGCGGTCTTCAACCGCGGCGAGCCGCGCCGCGCCTTCGCCCGGCAGCAGGGGATCCTCGCCGACCACGAGATCCACCCGCTGACCGATGCCGAGGCGGCGGCCCACCGGGGCGGGTACGACATCGTGATCGTCGCCCCCACCATCGCCACCACCGAGCTCCTGGAGACCGCCGCCGGCCTGGCGGCCGACGGAGCCGTCCTGTTCGTCTACGGCGGCACCCGCGCGGGCGACACCTTCCCCACCGGCGCGGCGGACGTCGACACCATCCGCCGCCGCGAACGCATCGAGTCCGTGACGCACCAGGGGAAACGGCTCGAACTGTCCGGCGCCTACGGCTGCTTCCGCGAGGACTACGAGAAGGGTTTCCGGCTGCACGCCGAACACCCGCAGGACTTCCCGCTGGAAAAGCTGACCTCCCGGCGGATCACTCCCGAAGAATTCCCGCACCGGGTCATGGACATCGCCGCGGGAAGGGCGGACTTCCCCGGCAAGGTACTGATCGACGTGACCGCCCGGCACAGTCGCGCGCACTCCTGACGAACGCCGAGTAGGCCGTTCCCATCACCCGGTGGGAACGGCCTACTCGGCCTTCGTCTCAGTGCGTCGGGTCGTTCCGCGCGCCGAGCCACCGCGAACCTCGCCGCCCCCGGTCAGGGCGTGGGTCTGTACAAGGTTCACTGGACACACCCTGATCACGAGACCGGGTGACCGGCTGCGCGAGCAAGACGAGGCGGTCCCGGTATGGCCACCACCTTGAACACCCTCAACCAGTGGACCCGGCGCCGACGCTGGGCCGTGACGGGGATGTTCACCGTCGTGCTCGCCGCTCTGTGCATGACCCTCTTCGTTGCCGGAGTCTGTCTCCAGGTGCGCTCGCCGCCCACCGCCACGCCGGCCAGCCGCCTCACCATCGGGATCGGCCTCCTCACCGCTGGCACCGCATCCTGCTTCGGCGCGAAGACCCGCACACACAAGATCTGTACGGCTACCAAGAAAGCCGCCGAGCAGCTGGCCGGGGAGTGCCGGGCGCTCGACGGTGGTGCTGAGCCGGACGCCGAGGACCTGCAGCAGCAAATCCGCGACCTCGACGTATTGCTCGCCACCCCGCTGCCGACCACGGTCAAGCTGACAGGCCTGCCGCTGCTCACCCAGGCCGAACGCGGTGCCCTGATCCATGACCACCTGCTCGGCCCGCCGGGGAAGTCCGGCGGGCCGAAACGGGACTCGGGAACGGGCGTCAGGCCTGCGTGACCAGTTCCAGGTAGGAGTCGTGCCACAGGTCCTCGTCCCCGTCCGGCAGCAGCAGGACGCGGTCGGGCCGCAGGGCCTCGATGGCGCCCGGGTCGTGGGTGACCATCACGATCGCGCCCGGGTAGGTGCCGACCGCCGCCAGGACCTCCGTCCGGGAGGCGGGGTCGAGGTTGTTGGTCGGCTCGTCCAGGAGCAGCACGTTGGCGCCGGAGTGGACCAGACCAGCCAGTGCGAGGCGGGTCTTCTCGCCGCCGGACAGAACGCCGGCCGGCTTGTCGGCGTCGTCGCCGCGGAAGAGGAACGCGCCGAGCACGTGCCGCAGTTCGCCGTCGGTCAGGTCGGGCGCGGCCTCGGCGAGGTTGTCGCGGACGCTGAGCGCCGGGACCAGGGTGTCGTGTTCCTGGGCGAAGTAGCCGAGCCGCAGGCCCGTCCCGGGGACGACGCGGCCGGAGTCCGGGGTCTCGTGGCCGGCCAGGATCCGCAGCAGGGTGGTCTTTCCCGCGCCGTTGAGGCCGAGCACGACCAGCCGGCTGCCGCGGTCGACGGCGAGGTCCAGGCCGCTCAGCACCGGCCGACCGCCGTACGCCTTGGCCAGGCTGATCGTGCCGAGCGGCATCCGGCCGCAGGGTGCGGGCTCGGGCAGCCGGATGCGGGCGGTGCGCTCGGCCTGCCGGGCGGGTTCCAGCTCGGCGAGCATCCGGTCGGCGCGGCGGGCCATGCTGCGGGCGGTGGTCGCGGTGGCGACATTGGCACGCATCCGGTCGGCCCGGGCGTGCAGGGCGGCGGCCTTGCGTTCGGCGTTGGCCCGCTCCCGGGCGCGGCGGCGCTCATCGGCCGTGCGCTGGGTGAGGTAGGCCCGCCAGCCGGTGTTGTGGATGTCGATGGTGGCGCGGCCGGGGTCCAGGTGGAAGACCCGGTTGACGGTCTCCTCCACCAGCCCGAGGTCGTGGCTGATCAGCACCAGCCCGCCCTGGTGGGTGGCGAGGAAGCCGCGCAGCCAGGCGGTCGAGTCGGCGTCCAGGTGGTTGGTGGGCTCGTCCAGCAGCAGGGTGCCGTGCTCGGCGAACAGGATGCGGGCCAACTCGACCCGGCGCCGTTGGCCGCCGGAGAGCGTGCCGACGGGGGAGTCCATCACCCGGGCGGGCAGTCCGAGCCCGGCCGCGACCCGGGCGGCCTCGGCCTCGGCGGCGTAGCCGCCCCGGGACTGGAACCGGGCCTCGGCCCGGGTGTAGGCGTCCATCGCCCGGTGTTCCTCCGCCGGGGAGCCGGCCAGCGCCATCGCCTCCTCGGCGGCGCGCAGCGCGCGGACGGCGGTGTCCAGGCCGCGGGCGGACAGGATGCGGTCGGTGACGGTGACGGCCGGGTCGGCGGCGCGGGGGTTCTGCGGGAGGTAGCCGACCGGCCCGGTGCGGGTGACCGTCCCGGCGGCGGGCGGCAGCTGCCCGGCGAGGGTGGCGAGCAGGGTGGTCTTGCCGGCGCCGTTGCGGCCGACCAGGCCGATCCGGTCGCCGGGGGCGATGTGCAGGGTGACGTCGGACAGCAGCAGACGGGCGCCGACGCGCACGTCGACACCACGGGTGGTGATCATGGGATAACGCTCCGAAACAGCTGGCGGACACACGGGTGGTGTGGAGGTGGGTCCGTCGGCTAGGAAATTCGGGGCGTAGACATGCGGCCAGGCTAGCTGTCCGTCGGAACGGCCGCATCCGAATTAACCGGCCGCATCCCGTCCGGCGAAGCGAACGGGCCGCACCGGACTGCGGATTCATCGGCCGTACCCTGGCCATCCGCCCGTTCCTTCGCCACGGTTTCGGTCACCGTGGCGCGCGGGGCCGTCTTGCCGGACTGGACCGGGGCCTCTTCCATGGCCGTATGGGCCGATCCGAACTCGTTCTCCTGACCGATCACAGTTCGACCGAAGGAAGTCGCGACATCCTCGCCGCCGCTGTACGGACACTGACCGGCCGCGCGCCCGTCCACCTCGACGCCCGGCACTTCATGGACGGCGGCAGCGGCCGGATGGACGCCGACGGCCCGGGCGGGCTCCGGCTCACAGCGGACGGACGGACCGTCACCGCCGAGGCGGTGGTCGTCTACGAGATCCCGCCGCACCGGCGCCGCGCCTTCGCCGACTGCCAGCGGCGGCTGCGCGCGTACGGCGCCCGCTCGCTCGGCACCGACCCCGAGGCGTGGCGGGCGGCCACCGAGAAAGACCGCACCGTCGCCCGCTTCGCCCGGGACGGCGTGCCGCAGATGCCCAGCGTGGTGTTCTCCCGGCCGAGCCCGGAGGCCGCCGCCGAGGCGTTCGAGCGGCTCGGCGGTGACGTCTGGGCCCGGCCCTGCGTGGGAATGGGCGGTGAGGACGTCTTCCATGTCACCACCCCGGCCCAACTCGCCACCGCGGCACAATACTACGCCGCGGCCGGGACGGACTGGCTGATCGCCCGCGACGCCCGGAACTTCCTGCCGGACGGCCGCCGCCACCAGTACCGCGTGGTGGTGCTGCACGGTCGGGTGGTCCGGGTGGCCGAGCACGTCCAGGCGGACCCGGACGCGCCCTGCAACGAGTGTCGCGGCGCGATCTCCAGCTTGTTGGAGGTTGATGAACTACCTGACGGACTGGCGAAGTTGGCGATCGCCGCGGCGGACTCGCTCGGCCTGGAGCTGGCGGGCGTCGACCTCGCCGCCGAGAGCGGCGGGGTGGTCTTCGAGGTCAACGTCCACCCGGCCTTCGGGCAGGGCGCCCTGGAGCAGGTCGCGCTGCCGTACGTCGCCGCGCACCTCACCCCGTGAGCGGCAGCGGCTCCGCGGACGTCAGCTCCGCAGTACGGCGGCCAGCACCGACGGGCGGAAGAACAGCGAGGGCGGTGCCACCAGGGAGAGCACCTCGTGGAAGGCCTCGGTGACCTCCGGGTTGCGGGTCGCGCCGGCCAGCACCCGGTCCAGGAAGCGGTGCTGGATCCTGATCAGGGCGCCGGAGGGCCCGCCGGTGGTGGCGGCGAAGCGGACGTCCTCGGCGCAGGACATCATCCACGCGTTCTTGGACACCGCCGCGATCTCCCGCTGCGCGTCGCGCGCGGTGGCGTGGCCGATGCCGCCGTGCCGCAGCGCGGTGCGACGCAGCGCCTGGGCGCAGAACAGCGAGACCGTGACCCCCTGGCCGTACACCGGGTTGAAGGTGCTCGCGGCGTCGCCGACCACCACCAGGCCCTCCGGGCCGCCGCGCTCGTAGTGGCGCCGTACGCCCGGGCCGGGCAGGAAGCCGCGCACCTCGCCCGCCGGTTCGGCGTCCCGCAGCGCGTCGCGCAGGCCCGGGTCGCGGAGTTGGGCCAGGTGCTTGGTGAAGCCCTCCTCGCCGGGCTCGGGTTCGGCGCCGCGCATCCCGGCCAGGCTGACGATCCAGCGGTCGCCCTCGACCGGCAGCAGCACGCCCATCCGCGGCTTGTCCGGTGCCTTGGTCTGCAGGTAGATCGCCTGGTAGCCGAGGTCGACCCCGGGTGGGCGGTGGAACAGCTGGGAGGAGTACGCCACGCCGGCGTCCACCCGCTCCTCGGGCACCGGGCGGCAGCCCAGTTCGGCGAGCCACTTCGGCACCGAGGTCGAGCGGCCGGACGCGTCGACCACCAACTCGGCCGGGATGTCCCGGACTTCACCGCGACCAGCGTTCTGCCCCGGGTCGCGCTCCGCGTCGCGTTCCGAGCCGCGCTCCGGCCCGCGCTCGCGGACCTTCACCCCGGTCACCGCCCCTGCCGAGCCCAGCAGCCCGACCACGTCGGTGCCCTCCAGGAACTCGATCGAGGGCTCGGTGCGGACCCGGTCCAGGATCAACTTGTCCAGCACCGGCCGGGTGCAGGAAAGGAAGCCCAAGCGGGCGGGGTAGTCGGCCATCCACCCGGCCGAGCTGAGCCACTTCAGATCGCCCGAGACGGCGACCTGGTGCGCGCCCGCGGCCGACAGCTCCTGCTTGATGCCGGGCATCATCTCCTCCAACGCCCGGTGCCCGGCCTCCAGCACCAGGTGGGCGTGCCGCCCCTGTGGCACCCCGGCCCGGAACCTCGGCTCGTCCGGGTAGCGGTCCCGCTCCACCACGACGATCCGCTCGGCGCTGCCCCGCAGCGCCCAGGCCGCCACCACCCCGGCCAGACCGCCGCCGATCACCACCGCAGTGCCCCGCTCGGGGGCCGTCTCCGAAGAACTCATGACACGTAGCGTAGTGGTGTCCGAGGCGGTCCGTAGCCGCTTCACCAGGACGAACGTGCTGCCCCGGTCGGCCTGTTGAGGCCGCATCGGGCCGACGGGAGCCGTGGGGTGCGGTAGTGCGGGCCGAAGTCGGACCGGCCCCCGGTCGTCGCGCGGCGTTCGGCGGTCGGACTCACGGGTGTTCCGGGTACGTCAGGGATTCGTCAGGGCGCCGGTGCGGTGCTTGCCCGGGTGGACCGGGGTGGGTTTGATGAGCCGCATGAACCGCCCGGTGCGCCACCACGACCGTCCGCCGCGTGAGCGGCCGCCGGTTCGCGGCGCCGTGGCCGTCATCGCCGTGCGCTGATTCCGCGCCTCCCCGCCGGAGGGCACGGCCCGCACCGCGCCCCGCCCTGCCGCCGTCCCGGCCCGGGCGGGGCCGGGCGCGTGAACTTCCGCGGCCCGTACGGGCTCCGCGAGGACCGGGGGCCCGCGACGGCCGCCGATCCGCGAACACCACGCAGGCCGGCCAGAACTGACCGCTCCACCGGCATCTCTCGCGTGACCGACCCCGGGCGCCGCGACGGCGCTAAGGAAGCGTCAAGATCGGCGCCAGGCGGTGTCAAGGAGGCGTCAGGAGGCGTCTCATCGCAGGCGGCGCGGCACTAGCCTCGCCCGGCGGAGAGAAACGGTTCTGCGTTCGGTTTCAGTAGGAAACCCCTGGCAGACCGTGCAGCGGGGGAAAGGGACGTACGGTCATGACCACCTCGACAGCGCACCGGGAGACCACCTCGGGGGAGACCACCTCGGGGGAGACGGCCGACGAAGGGGGTGACAGCCCCGAACCGGCCGGACCGAGCGGCCTGCCCGGCACCCTGGCCCGGCTCGGCCAGGGCCTCCGGACGGTCGGCAGCCGGTCCTACTGGACCACCCCGCGCCTGGTCCGAGGCCTCACCGCGCTGAGCCTGGCCACCCTGATCGGCCTCGGCGCCACCGCCACCACCGTGCTCGGCGGCGTCCGTGACGGCACCGACACCATCGGCCACCGGGCCGCCCCACAGGCCACCCGCGCCGCCGACCTCTACTTCGCGCTCAGCGACATGGACGCCCAGGCCGCGAACCTGCTGCTGGTCGGCGCGGACCCGGACTACGCGACGCTGCGCAAGCAGACCCTGGACACCTACGAGCAGCGCCGCGCCCAGGCCGACGACGACCTCCAGCAGGCCGCCGAGGCCGCCTCCGCCGATCCGGCCGGTCAGCGCGCCGTCCAGCTGGTGCTGGGCAAGCTCGGCAGCTACGAGGTCCTGGTGGCCCGCGCCCAGCTGCTGGAGGAGCAGGCCAAGGCCCCGGCCGGCCAGCCCTCGTCCGCCGCCCTGGACGCCTACCGGCAGGCCACCGACCTGCTGCGCCAGCAGCTGCTGCCGGCCGCGGACCAGGTCACCGCCGCCAACCAGGCCACCGTCGACCGCGTGTACGGCGAGCAGCGCGACGCCATGGGCTCCGGCTGGTGGTGGGTGTTCGCGGTCGGTCTGCTCGCCCTCGCCGCGCTGGTCGGGCTCCAGCGCGCCCTGTTCGTGCGCTACCACCGGGTGTTCAACCCGGCGCTGGCCGCCGTCACCCTGCTGACCGGCATCGTCATGGCCGCCGGGCTGTACCTGGTGGGCCGCGCGGACGACCACCTGGTGACCGCGAAGAGCGACGCCTACGACTCGGTGATAGCGCTCAGCCGGGCCCGCGCCGTCGCGTACGACATGAACGCCGACGAGAGCCGGTACCTCACCGACCCGACCCGCGCGACGACGTACGCGCAGGCCTACCTCGACCAGAGCCAGGCGATCGTGCACCTGGACGGCGTGACCCTGGCGAGCTACGACGACCGGCTGCAGGAGGCCGTGACCCGGTACCGGTCCAACCACGGGAAGGTCCCCTTCGGCGGGTACCTGGGCAGCGAGCTGAACAACCTCACCTTCGCCGGCGAGCGGGACGCCGCCGAGCGGGTGCTGGGCGCCTTCCAGGACTACCAGCTGACCGACCACAAGATCCGTGACCTGCGCGACGAGGGCAAGCTCAAGGACGCGATCACGCTCAACACCGGGCTCGCCAAGGGCCAGTCCAACTACGAGTTCGAGCAGCTGAGCACGGCCATGGGGGACACCATCACGATCAACCGACAGGCGATGGAGACGGCGGTCGCCGAGACCGACAGCGACCTCGACGGCACCACGGCGGCCCTGGCCGGCGGCGCGCTGGCGGTGGCGCTGGGCCTCGTCGCGCTGGGGGTGCGGCCCCGGCTGCGCGAGTACCGCTGATCCGGAGCGCAGGGCCCGGTGGCGATCGGCGGATCGTCACCGGGCCCTGCTGCGCTACGCACGGGCAGGGGTGTCCGGAAGCCGTGAGGGCGTGCCACGGTGTGCCGGATTGACAAACACCCTTGCCGTCCCGGCGAATGGCAGACATGGCCGACGAAGAGTTCGAGAACGTCCTGACCACGGTGGGCCCCCGGCTACGGGCCCTGCGCCGGGAGCGCGGCACCACGCTCGCCAAGCTGTCCGCCGCGACCGGCATTTCGCTCAGCACGCTGTCCCGGCTGGAGTCCGGGCAGCGCAAGCCGACCCTGGAGCTGCTGCTGCCGCTGGCACGGGAGTACCGGGTGCCGCTGGACGAACTGGTCGGCGCCCCGGCCACCGGCGACCCCCGGATCCATCCGCGCCCGGTGACCAGGAACGGCCAGACGATCGTCCCGCTCACCCGCCACCTCGGTGGTCTGCACGCGTACAAGCACGTCGTGCCGCCGGGGCGGAACACCGGGCCCGGGCTGGAGTTGAAGGTCCACGAGGGCTACGAGTGGCTGTACGTGCTGTCCGGGCGGTTGCGGCTGGTGCTCGGCCCGCACGACCTGGTCCTGACGGCCGGTGAGGCCGCCGAGTTCGACACCCGCACCCCGCACGCCTTCGGCAACGCCGGTTCGCAGCCGGTGGAGTTCCTCAGCCTGTTCGGTCCCCAGGGTGAGCGCATCCATGTCAGGGCGCGCCCGGGAACCTCTGTTCGGTAGGTTCGTTCCCTGACAGGGGGTTCCCGCTTCGGGCTCCCGCCAGGCCGTCGGGAGGGGCCGAGTAAATGAGTGTGGAGCAGAGCACGGAGTCCGGCGAGAGCGGTGGAACGAAGGAGCAGGCGGAGCCGGACGACGGGGCCGGGCAGGCGGCGGAGGCCGGGACGGGCGACGCGGAGCAGGGCGCGAAGCCCGCGCGCAAGAAGCGCCCGTTCTGGCAGGAGCTGCCCATCCTGCTGGTGATCGCCCTGCTGCTCTCGCTCGGCATCAAGACCTTCTTCGTGCAGGCCTTCTCCATCCCCTCCGGTTCGATGGAGAACACCCTGCACATCGGGGACCGGGTGCTGGTCGACAAGCTCACCCCGTGGTTCGGCGCCGAGCCGGAGCGCGGCGAGGTGGTGGTCTTCCGCGATCCGGGCGGCTGGCTGGAGGGCACGTCGACGCAGGACGACGGCTTCACGGGCACCGTTCAGAAGGTGCTGAGCACCGTCGGCCTGATGCCCTCGGCGGACGAGAAGGACCTGATCAAGCGGGTCATCGCGGTCGGCGGGGACACCGTCGAGTGCAACGCGGGCAGCCCGGTGAAGGTGAACGGCGTCGCGCTGGACGAGCCGTACCTGTTCCCCGGTGCGACGCCCTGCGACAACGACCCGGTCGGCACCGTCACCGTGCCCAAGGGCAAGCTCTGGGTGATGGGCGACCACCGCAACAACTCGCGGGACTCCCGTCCGCACCACAACGAGACCGGGGACGGCTTCGTGCCGGTGGGCAACGTCGTCGGCCGGGCCTTCGTGGTGGCGTGGCCGATCGCCGACTGGTCCACCCTGCCCGTCCCGGACACCTTCGGCAAGGTGCCCTCCGGGGCCGCGGCCGCCCCGGTGGAGGCGCCTTCGGCGCCGGCCGCGCTCGCCTTCGCGGGTGTCGTCCCGATCGCGCTGTGGCGGCGCCGGCGGTCGCGCCGGGCCGCTCGCTGAGACGACGTACGGGCTTCGCCGGAACTCCGCCCGCGGTGCTCTACACGGCTGTAGAGTTCCGGCGATGGGCCGCCGCCCCGGTCGCGGCCGCAGCCGGGTCGGGCGGGTCGGGAGGCGGAACCGTGGTGGAGAGTCGGCGAAGCCCCGCACCGGCCGTGGAACCGGCCGACGCCGAGGTCCGGTGGGTGTACCAGCCGGTCGAGGTCGACCTCGGCGACGGGGCCTGGGCGCCCGGCCGGATCAGCGGCTGGTGGCGGGACCCGACGGGGCGGCAGTGGTGCCGACTGCGGGTCAGCCGCAGCGGTCAGCCCGCCGGTTGGCGGCTGTTCGAGCCCGAGCGGATGCTGCTGCTGCCGGTCTCCGGATTGTGAGGTTCCGGTGGGGAGTTCTTGGCGGAACCGTTCGAAGACCCCTGTCGTCCCTGGCATCGACCGCCGAACAGGCCACTTTCAGCAACCGGGGACGACGTGAGTTCCGAGATCTACTTCAGCAACAACTACCGCGACCTGTGCGAGCAGTACGGAACGGGCGCCGGCTTCCAGTTCGAGTTCTCCTGCTACCGCTGCTCCGACACCTGGCGCTCGCCGTTCGAACGGTTCACCACCGGCCAGGTGGCGGGCTGGATAGGCAAGGGTGTCAGCGCCGCCTGGAACCTCATCGGCGGCAACGCCAACACCATCAGCAACGCTGCCGACGGCCTGGCCGGCCAGACCTGGGGCACCTCGCGCGACGCCGCCTTCCAGCGCGCGATCGACAACGCCCAGACCCACTTCAACCGTTGCGGCCGGTGCACCCACTACGTCTGCGGCCGCTGCTTCGACCCGGCCCAGGGCCTGTGCTTCAACTGCGCCCCGGACACGGCGGCCGAGGCGCTGGCGGCGCAGCGGCGCGGCCTCAACGACATGGTGTCGGACCGGGCGTACCAGGCCGGGCAGCAGTCCGGGGCGGAGTTCGACGTGCGGACGCCGCGACAGTTGGTCTGCCCGCAGTGCCAGACCGAGACGCACGGCACGGCGTTCTGCCCGGGCTGCGGGTTCAAGCTGGCGCAGCCCGTCCAGTGCGCGCAGTGCCACAAGGACGTGCCGGAGGGCGCCGCGTTCTGCCCGTCCTGCGGGACCAGGCGCTGAGCACTCCCCGAGTGCGACGGGCGGGGTGACCCCCGGCCGAAACGGGCGGGGGGGGGGGGGGGGGGGGGGGGGGGGGGGGGCCCGCGGGGGGGGGGGGGGGGGGGGGGGCGCGGCGGGGGGGGGGGGGGGGGGGGGGGGGGGGGGGGGGGGGGGGGGGGGGGGGGGGGGGGGGGGGGGGGGGGGGGGGGGGGGGTGGGGGGGTGGGGGGGGGGGGGGGGGGGGGGGTGGGGGGGGGGGTGGGGGGGGGGGGGGGGGGTGGTCGCCGGCTTGGGGGTGGTGG
>NZ_JBICZB010000102.1:0-22760 GCF_043201815.1 Kitasatospora sp. NPDC048296 | reverse complement strand
GTACCTCACCCCACTCGAAACCCGAGCCAGACTGCAGCGCGACTTCACCCCCGCAGCGTAAGCAACCGCTGTCCAAGATCAGGGGGGAACTTCAGGCAGCGGGCCATGCGCCGCTGGTACCGCTTGAGGCTGGCGAGCTTCTTCTCCAGGTGCCGGGGGTTGGGGGTCCGCCCCCCGTCGCTGGTCACCGCGAAGTCCTTGAGCCCGAGGTCCACGCCGATGGCGTGCACGACTGGCTCTAGGGTGGGGCCGGTGTCGGTGTCCACAGCGAAGGTCACGTACCAGCGGCCGTCCGGCTCACGGGAGACGATCACCATCGTCGGGTCCAACGTGGTCACGTCCACACCGTCGAACGACCACACGAACCGCAGCGGAACGCTGGTCTTGGCCAGCGTCAGCTCCCCGTTCCTCATGCGGAACGCGGAACGAGTGTAGTGCGCAGACTGCTGGGCGTCGCGGGACTTGAATCGCGGGTACCTGGCCCGCCCGGCGAAGAAGTTCGAGAACGCGGTGTGCTGGTGGCGCAGCGCCTGTTGCAACGGCACCGACGACACCTCGGACAGGAACGATAGGTCCTCCGTCTTCTTCCACGCCGTCAGCGCCGCGTCCGTTTGTTGGTACGAGGTGCGCTCGCCCCGCTCGTGGTAGGCCGCGTGGCGCTCTCCGAGGCTTTTGTTCCATACCAGGCGCACACATCCGAACGTGCGGCTCAGTATGGCCGCCTGCTCGGGGACCGGGTATGCCCGGCACTTGTACGCCGTCCTCACGATCCACACCTTACGCATGGAGCCGCCTTGAATCAGACAAATCACCAGATTCGATTCGGAGCTGTGCCTCAGAACTGTCCCCACTCGGGTCCACCGCGGCGAGGTCCGCCGAGGCCGGGCCACCCAGCAACTCGGCCTCGGCTACCGGGAGTCCTCGCTCGCCGTGGACACCCGCCCGGCCCTCGCCGAGGACGCGCTGCGGGCCGGCGGACGGCCGACGCGGCGGCACCCGGCTGTTCGACGCCTTCCGCGGGCCGCACTGGACGCTGCTGACGGTCGGCGCGGCGGTCGGCACCGAGGGCGAACTGCCCACCCTCGACGTCCCCGTGGTGTGCGTCCCGCCCTACGAGGCATACGGCACCGGCGTGTTCCTCATCCGCCCGGACGGCTACGTCGGCTGGGCGGGGGCGACCGCCGAGGGCCTGGCGGAGTACGCGGCCCGCTGCGGGGTCGCCGCCTCGGTCGCCGCGGTCGGTGAGTAGCCGCAGGGTGTGTCAGGGGTGGGCGCCGGACCCGGCGCCCACCCCCGAGGCGGGTTACGAGGCGGCGGCCTCCGCCTGGATGCCCTGGAGGGCGGTCACCAGGGCGTCGACGTCCTGCACGGTGTTGTACAGGGCCAGCGAGGCCCGGGCCGCACTCTGCAACCCGTAGGCGGCCAGGGCGGGTTGGGCGCAGTGGTGGCCGGCGCGGATCGCGATGCCCTGCTGGTCGAGCGCCCCGGCGAGGGCGATCGGGTCGGTCCCGGCGAGCAGGAAGGTCAGTACCCCGATCTTGCCCGGCGCGCTGCCGATCAGCCGGAGCCCGGGTACGGTCGCCAGCGCGGCGGTGGCGTACGCGGTGAGCTGCTCCTCGTGCGCGGTGGCGGCCTGCCGGTCCAGCCCGGACAGGTACCGCAGGGCCGCCCGCAGCCCGGCGACCCCGCCGATGTGGCCGGTGCCGGCCTCCAGGCGGTGCGGGACGGGGGCGTAGGTCGTCTCCGTGAAGCTCACCGAGTCGATCATGTTGCCGCCGCCCTGCCACGGGGGCATGGTTTCCAACAGCTCCCGTTTGCCGTACAGCGCGCCGATCCCGGTCGGGGCGAAGACCTTGTGCCCCGAGAAGGTGTAGAAGTCGGCGTCCAGGGCGGTGACGTCCACCGGGAAGTGGCTCACCGCCTGGGCTCCGTCGACGAGCACCTTGGCGCCGTACCGGTGGGCGAGCGCGGTCATCTCGGCCACCGGCGGGACCGTCCCCAGCACGTTGGAGGCGTGGGTGAGCGCCACCAGTTTGGTGCGGAAGCCGAGCAGGTCCCGGTAGGCGTCCTGGTCCAACTGTCCGTCGGGGAGCAGCGGGATGGGCACGACCCGGGCCCGGCGCTCCTTGGCGATCAGCTGCCAGGGCACCAGGTTGGAGTGGTGCTCGGCGGCGGAGACCAGGATCTCGTCGCCGACGCCCAGGTTGGCCCGGCCCCAGGTCTGCGCCACCAGGTTGACGGCCTCGGTGGTGCCCCGGACGAAGACGATCTCGTCCGGGTCCGGGGTGCCGAGCAGCTTGGCGGCCTCGGCGCGGCCCTCCTCGTAGATCTGGGTGGCCTGCTTGGCGAGGGTGTGGGCGCCCCGGTGGACGTTGGAGGTGCCGGTCGCGTAGTGCTCGCCGACGGCCTCGACCACCTGGCGGGGCTTGAGGGTGGTGGCGCCGTTGTCCAGCCAGACCAGCGGGCGGCCGTTGACCTCGCGGTGCAGCTGGGGGAAGTCGCGCCGGACGGCCTCGACGTCGAATCCGCCGGTGGGCGTGGTGGGTGCGGTGGGCGGCGACGACCGGTCCGCCCGGGTCGGCAGCCAGTACCGGGGGCCGCCGGCGGCGTGGGCGAGGGCCTCGGGGAGCGGGTTCGAGGGCGGAGCCGCCGGTGCGGTGGCCGTCGGGGCGGTGGCGGTGGAGAAGCCCCCCGGCGCCCCGTTGATCCCGGTGCCGCGCCCGAATCCGTCAGGAGTAGTCATGGTAGTTCGACACCTCGACGTTCTGGAGCACCGCGATGGCGTCGTCCACGAGCGCGGCGGTCGAGAAGTATCCGGTCACGAGGTAGGAGGTGATGGCCTGCCGGTCCACGCCCATCGGGCGCACCGCCAGGCCGGGCTCGACCTCGTCCGGGACCTTCGCCGGTCGCAGGCCCACCACGCCCTGGCGCTCCTCGCCGACGCGCATCAGCAGGATGTTGGTGGTGCCGGGCGCCGAGTTCGCCGAGCCCTTGAGGTCCAGCTTGTCGGACGGCAGCAGCGGCACGCCGCGCCAGGTCAGGAACGGGCTGCCGAACAGCTCGACGATCTGCGGCGGCACCCCGCGCCGGGTGCACTCGCGCCCGAACGCGGCGATCGCCCGCGGATGGGCCAGGAAGAACGCGGGCTGCTTCC
The DNA here is from genome assembly GCF_043201815.1 of Kitasatospora sp. NPDC048296. Lineage (NCBI taxonomy): Bacteria > Bacillati > Actinomycetota > Actinomycetes > Kitasatosporales > Streptomycetaceae > Kitasatospora > Kitasatospora sp. NPDC048296. The sequence goes on along the minus strand of NZ_JBICZB010000102.1, from coordinate 19,606 downwards.
AGACCCGGGCGAGCAGTTCGTCCAGGTCGTCGGGGGTGGGCGCACCCTTGCGGGTGCGCACGCGCTGGGTCGCGGCGACGTTGTTGAGCAGGCCGTACTCGGGGTGGTTGAGCATCTCCCACTCCTGGCGCTCGCGCAGCGCCTCGACGGTCAGGCGGAGTTGGGCCTGGACCTGGTCGATGTCGGAGTTGTAGATGTCCGCGACGCGGGTGTGCACCTTGAGGACGGTCTGCGCGATGCTCAGCTCGTACTCGCGCGGGCTCTCGTCGTAGTCGACGAAGGTCTCCGGCAGGTACGGCTCGCCGGAGTGGCCCGAGTGGAGGTCGATCGGGTGCTCGGGGTCGGTCGGGGCCTGGCCGGCCGTGAACTCGGTCAGCCGGGCGCGCAACGAGGGCTCCCGGTCGGCGAGTTCGACGAGTACGCGGCGGTCGAGCGAGAGCACGGTACAGGTGGTGACGGCCGTGACCCGGTACGTCGTCACGGTGCCGCCGACCCAGGCGGCGGCGTCGAAGAAGTCGCCCTCGCCGAGGACGGCCAGCAGGGCGTCCGAGCCGTACGCGCCGGTGGCGCGCTTCTCGGCGCGGCCGAAGGCGATGATGTGCAACTGGTCGGCCGGGGCGCCGGCGTCGACTATCGGCTCGCCGGGCGCGACCTCGCGCTCGACGAACCCGCTCGCCAGCGCGGCGAGCACCGGGCTGTCCACCTGGCTGAGGAAGGCCAGCTCGCGCAGGTCCTCGGCGATGACCCGGGTGGCGCCGGCGCCGTCGACGTACGTGCTGACCAGCCCGTCGCCGAGGATGAAGCCCCGGCGGCGGTTGACCCGGTAGACACCCGCCTCCAGGTCGACCCAGGGGAGCGCGCGCAGCAGGTACCGGGGGGTGATCCCGAGCATCTGCGGCACGGTCTTGGTGGTGGTGGCGAGGTTGCGGGCTGCGGAGGTACTGAGGCTCTGCTGGCTGGGCTGGCTCTGCGGAACGGCCTCGGTGGTCACGACTGGTCCTCTCTCCGGCATTTGAACAACCGACGTGTCGTCAGGTCGACCCGGTGATTGTTGCCTCTGGATTTGAGGGGTGTGACCACGTTTGAACTCGCCGGATAGCGGACAGTTGCTGCGCGAATGCGGGACGCGAGGCCGCCAAACTCACTCTAACGAGTGACTTTTCCTATAAGTGGCGGCGATGCTCTCCCAAGCGGAACTTGGAAGCACGGGGGTCGAGTTGGGGCGCGGCGTGCGCTTCCGGCGTGCGCTTCCGGCGTGCGCTTCCGGCGTGCGCTTCCGGCGTGCGCTTCCGGCGTGCGCTTCCGGCGTGCGCTTCCGGCGTGCGCCCCGACGGCCCGCCGCCGTCGGGGCGCTCATCGGAAGCGCTAGTCGGTCACCCGCGCCGGAGTGGTCGGCAACGCCCGGAGGCGGCTGACCGGGGAGAGCAGCAGCGCCAGGACGACGACGGCGGAGCCGGTCGCCGCCACGGTCAGCGCGCCCCGGGCGCCCAGTTGCCCGGTGAGCAGGCCGGCGGACAGGCCGCCCAGCGATCCGCCGCCGAAGAGCAGCATGCGGAACGCCGCGGTCATCCGCCCCATCATCGACTGCGGTGTCACGGCCTGGCGGAGACTGACGATGATCACTCCGGCCACGCCGAGGCCGAGGTAGGTGGTGAAGAAGGAGAGCACGAACATCCCGATCATCACCGGCCGCGGCCCGGTGGCGGCGGGGATCAGGCCCGGACCCAGCAGCAGCGCCGACTGGGCGACCAGGTAGATGCGGCCGAGTGGGAACCGCGCGATGACCTTCCGGGAGATCAGCGCGCCGATCAGTCCGCCGACGGAGGCGGTGGAGAAGACGGCGCCGATCGTCGCCGAGTCGAGGTGGAGGTCGGTGTGGGCGTAGAGCAGGAACATCGTCCACACGGTGATCATCGAGAAGTTGCAGCAGAAGCCGATCAGCGCGAGCGAGCGCAGCACCCCGTCCCGCATCACCCAGCCCATGCCGTCCTTGAGTTCGCGCCACAGGCGCCGTTCAGCGGCCGGTTCCGGGCGCGGCTCGGCCGTGCGGATCAGCAGCAGCGAGACCAGGGACGCCGCGTAGGAGCAGGCGTCGACCAGCAGCGCCACCGGCGCGCCGACCGCCGACACCAGGACGCCCGCCAGCCCGGGCCCGGCGACGTCGGCGGCGGAGGAGCTGGTGCCCATCCTGGCGCTGGCCTCCACGTAGTGCTCGGGACTGCGCACCAGCACCGGCACGTAGGACATCCAGCTCACGTCGAAGACCACCGAGGCGATGCCGACCGTGCAGGCGATCACCATCAGCACCGGCAGGTTGAGCGCGTGCCACCAGTACAGCAGCGGTACCAGGCCGAGCAGGACCAGCCGGACCAGGTTGGCGGCGAGCATGACCGGCCGTCGGCGGTGCCGGTCCGCCCAGACGCCGATCACCAGGGCGAGCCCGAGGTAGGGGACGAGCTGCAGGAAGCGCAGCAGTCCTACCTGTTCGTCGCTCGCGCCGAAGGCGCCGATCGCGGTGAGCGGGAGGGCGAGGTTGGTCACCTGGGTGCCGAGCAGCGAGACCGTCTCGCCCACCCAGAATCTGAGGAAGTCGCCGTTGCGCCAGAGGCTTTGGTGAGCCGTCGGCGCGTCGGCGGCGGTCGGCGCGGCTGAGGTCTGGGTCACCGTGCGCCCCTGGCGAGTTCGGCGACCGTGCCCGCCACCGCGTCGACCTCGTCCTCGGTGTTGTAGTAGTGCGGGGAGAGCCGCAGGCACCACTCCACCTCCTTGTCGGCGAAGTCGAACTGCGCGAACTCCCGGTAGCTGAGTGCCGAGTTGATGCCGCGCGCGTCCATCGCGGCCTTGAACGGCTCCGCCTCCCACCCGTCGATCGCGAAGGTGACCAGCGCGGCCGGCGCGGGCCCGCCGTCGAGCGTCCGGACGCCGGGGACGGCGGCCAGCCGTTCGCGCAGCCGCCCGGCCAGGGCCGGGGTGCGTCGCGCGACGGGCTCCGGACCGACCCGCAGCGCGTAGCGCACGGCGGCGGCGCAGCCGAGGACGGTGGCGTACGGGAACTCCCACTCCTCGAAGCGGGCCGCCGTGTCGACCGGGCGGTAGTAGCCGGGGGCGATCCAGCGCGCGCCGTGCATGTCGATGTACAGCGGCTCGCCGCCGGCCGCCAGCACTCGGTCGGAGACGTACAGGAAGCCCGAACCGCGCGGACCCCGCAGGAACTTGCGGCAGGTGGCGGTGAGCAGGTCGCAGCCGATCTCCTCGACGTCGACCGGGTACTGGCCGACCGACTGGCAGGCGTCGACGAGATACAGCAGGTCGAGTTCCCGGCAGTGCCGGCCGATCTCGGCGACCGGCTGGACCAGGCCGGAGTTGGTGGGCACGTGCGTCACGGCCACCAGGCGCGGGCGGTGGGCGCGCATCAGCGCGGCCATCGCGTCGACGTCGACGCCGCTGCCGTCCGGGTGGTCGGGGGCGTGCACGATCCGGACGCCGTTCCGCTTGCGCAGCGCCAGGAAGGCGATCTGATTGGAGATGAAGTCGTTGCGGGTGGTGAGGATGACGTCCCCGGGGCGGAAGTCGATCGCGGAGAGCGCCTTGGTGTAGGCGTGGGTCGCGCTCGCGGCGAAGGCGAGGTTCCCGGGGCGGGTGCCGAGGAGTTCGGCGAGCGCGGCGTAGAAGTCGGCGACCTCGGCGGTACGGGCGGCGGCCGCCTCGTAGCCGCCGATGCCCGCCTCCAGGTGCAGGTGGTCGACCATCGCCCGGAGGGCCGGACGGGCCATCAGCCCGCAGCCGGCGTTGTTGAAGTGGATCACCGCCTCGCAGCCGGGGGTGTCGGCCCGCAGGGCGGCGAGGTCCAGGAGCGGTTCCGTGCTGGAGCTGAAAGCGCTATTCTCATTCTTCATGTCTGACGGTAGCAGTATCGAGACCTTGGTGGCGATCCTCCGGACCGAGATCGCCCGACTCTCCCCGGGCGACCGCCTGCCCAGCAGCCGCGATCTGATCACGCGTCACGGAGTCGGGCCGGTCACCGTCTCCCGGGCCATCGCCCTCCTGGCCGCCGAGGGCGCCGTCGTCACCCGCCCGGGCAGCGGCACCTACGTCGCCGCCCGTCGGCCGGAGGCGGTCGGCGGCGAACCGGACACCTCCTGGCAGGCGGTCGCCCTGGCCGGGCGCCGCTTCGTGCCCGAGCAGCCCGACGAGCAGCCGGGCACGGTGCCGGCCGGCACGGTGTCGCTGTCCGGCGGCTATCCGCACGAGAGCCTCCAGCCCACCCGGCTGCTCAGCGGAGCCCTCGCCCGGGCCGCCCGCCGGCCCGACGCCTGGCACCGCGCCCCGGCCGCGGGCCTGACGACCCTGCGGACGATCTTCGCCCGGCAGGCCGGCGGTGACGTCGGCCCCGAGGACGTCCTGGTCACCGGTGGTGGGCAGGGGGCGCTGTCGATGCTGTTCCGCGCCATCGCGGCGCCCGGCAGCCCGGTCCTGGTCGAGTCGCCGACGTACTCCGGCGCGCTCGCCGCCGCGAGGTCCGCCGGACTGCAGCCGGTGCCCGTGCCGATGGACGACCAGGGGCTGCGCCCCGATCTGCTCGCCGACGCCTTCGCCATGACCGGCGCGCGCCTGCTCTACTGCCAGCCCACCTTCCACAACCCGACCGGAGCCGTGCTGTCCGGCGAACGGCGCCGCCAGGTCGTCGACGTGGCGCGCGCCGCCGGGGCGTTCCTGATCGAGGACGACTTCGCCCGCCACCTCGGCCACGGGCGGCCGGTGCCCCGTCCGCTGGTCGCCGACGACCGGGACGGCACCGTCATCCACCTCACCTCGCTGACCAAGCCCGCCTCGCCCAGCCTGCGGATCGGCGCGCTGATCGCCCGGGGGCCGGTGATGCGGCGGCTGCTCGGGATGCGGCGGGTCGACGACTTCTTCATCGCGCGCCCCCTGCAGGAGGCCGCGGTCGAACTGCTCAGCACGCCCGCCTGGGACCGCCACCTCCGTGGCCTGGCCGCCGCCCTGCACCAGCGCTGTGCCGTACTGGCCGACGCCCTGGCGCGTGAGGTGCCGGACTGGACGCTGCGGCGCGTACCGGAGGGCGGCCTGCACCTGTGGGTGCGGCTACCGCCCGGCCTCACCGAGGCGGCCGTCGCGGAGGCGGCACCGGCGCACGGGGTGTCGGTCAACCTCGGCCACCACCACTTCCCGGCCGAGCCGCCCGCCGGCCACCTGCGCCTGGGCTTCGCCGCTGCCGCCGAACCCGCCGAACTCGCCGAAGCCGCAACCCGCTTGGCCGCCATCGCGGCCGCGATGGCGGCCCGGGCCTGACCTGGCCGGGGCTCAGGCGTAGATCGCCACCCGGGGCTCGACGGAGCCCTGGGCGGGCCCCTTGAGGACCGTCACCCGGTAGTGCTCGGTGAGCGTGTGGTGGCCGTGCAGGACGATCTTCGCCGCGATGAGGTCGGTGTACAGGGTGCCGGTCTGGCTGCCGAGCGACACGGTGTGCCAGTGCCGGTCCGTCCCCAGCAGTTCGAGCTTGATCTGCGCCGGGTCGAGGAACGGGCCGTTGTCGGGTGACTCGATGAGGATCTGCGGGGCGACCGTCCGGTCCGTCGACGCGGGGTTGCGGTAGGTGATGGTGATCCCGTGCGGCGCGTTGTCGCCGGGGAGCGGGGTGTCGGGCAGGTCGACGAAGCTGACCGGGGCGGCGGTGGCGGCCGACGCGGGCGCAGGCGTGGAGGCCGCGTGCGAGGACGCCGCGAGCACGGCGGTCGGCAGGACGGCGAGGGCGGCGGCGGTCAGCACCAGAGCCCGACTGCGGATCGTCCTGGTCGGCATGGCGCCTCCTTCGGTCGTAGGACGGCGGCTGGGGGCCGGTTGCCCGGCGGACGGCGCCCGCAGTGCTACGGAAAGTCGCCGCCCGGGCGGTTCGTACCCCTCCACCCTGCACGCGCCCGGCGGATGCCGCATCCGCCCGGACCGGTGGAGCCCCTTATGACAACGCCATTGACGTGTGAGGGCGCCGCCGGTTTCATGGCTCGCACTTCCCCCACCCCCACCCCCACGACCAAGGCGGTGATCCGTTGGCATCCACGGTGAAGGACACGGGCAGCGGTCCGAGAACGGGCGCCGGCCACGGCGCCATGCACAAGTCCATCGGCCTGCTCGACGGCGCGGTGATCGCCGCCTCCAGCACGGCCGCCACCAGCAGCATCGGCATCGGCCTGGGCCTGATGGCCGGGGTGGTCGGCCTCCACCTGCCCGCGATCATGCTGCTGGCCTTCCTCCCGGTGCTCGCCATCGCCGGCGGCTACGGGCGGCTGAACGCCGTCGAGCCCGACGCCGGCAGCAGCTACCGCTGGGTGGGCCGAACCCTCAGCCCCTGGCTGGGCTTCCTCACCGGCTGGGTGAACACCGTCGGCACGGTGGCCTTCATGGCCTACACCACCACCGTCACCGGCTCGGCGATCATCCAACTCCTGGACGAAGCGCACCTGCGCAGCATCGCCGGCCTGCGCCTGGACGCCGACTCCACCGTCCAGTGCACCCTGCTCGGCCTCGTCGTCCTGATCGGCGCCGCACTCGTCGCGGTGCGCGGGCTCGACCTCGCCGCCCGGCTGCAGAAGGCGCTGCTGGTCTTCGAGTACCTGGTGCTGCTCGGCTTCTGCGGGTACGGGCTCTTCGCGGGCGACCAACCCTTCTCCCTCCAGTGGTACAACCCCTTCGACATCCCCTCCTTCGGCGCGCTGGCCCAGGGCATGGTGCTGGCGGTGTTCTGCTACTGGGGCTTCGAGTCGGTGTTCAGCGTCGGCGAGGAGGTGCGCGACCCGCGCGACGCCTCCCGGGGCGGCTTCCTCGCCCTGGTGGTGATGATGCTGCTCTTCCTGCTGGCCGGCACCGCCTTCCAACGGGTCCTCCCGCTCGACGAGTTGGCCGACAACGGCGCGCACGGACTGACCTACTTCGGCACCAGGCTCGCCCACCAACCCCTGGCCGCACTGCCGTTGATCGCGCTGACGTTCTCCGCCGTGGCCTCGCTGCAGTCCTCGGTGATCCCGACCGCGCGCGGGATGTACGCGATGGGCCGCGACGGCGTGCTCGGCCCGGTCTGGACCCGGCTGCACCGCAAGCACGCCACCCCCGCCGTCGGCACCCTGCTGATCACCGGCGTCGCCGTCCTGCTGGCCCTCGCCTCGATCGCCATCCCCACCGTCAACGACCTGATCTCGGCCGCCGTCAACGCGATCGGCATCATCGTCGCGCTCTACTACGCGCTCACCGCCGTCGCGGCCGCCGTCCGCTTCCGCCACCTGCTGCGCACCGACCCGGTGCAGGGGCTGCGCGCCGTGGTCGGCCCGCTGCTCGGCGCCGCCGCGCTGCTCGCCGTCGGCGGTTACCTCGCCTGGACCTTCTACGACTCGGCCGACCACTTCGAACTCTCCGCCGACAACGGCTGGTTCGAGCTGACCGTGGTGGTACTGATGGTCGTCACCGGACTCCCGTCGGCGGCCTGGGCCCGCTGGCGGCGCCGCTCACCGTACTTCCTCCACCCCGCCGACTGAGCGACCCCCGCACGACCGACGCGCAACGCGCAACCCGAGAACGGAGCACCACCCATGACCCAGGCCGATCTGGTCCTCACCCGCGGCCCCGTCCACACCGGCGACGCCGCCCGCACCCGGGCGACCAGCCTGGCCGTGACCGGCGAGCGGATCACCGCCGTCGGGCACGACGAGGTCCGCGAGCTGATCGGGCCGAAGACCGAGGTCGTGGACCTCACCGGCAAGCTGCTGCTGCCGGGCTTTCAGGACGCCCACATCCACGCGGTGTACGGCGGAACCGAGTTGGCCGCCTGCGACCTCACCGGCACCGTCGGCGTGGCCGAGTACCTGGAGCGGATCCGCGCCTACGCCGAGGCCAACCCCGGGCAGGCGTGGATCACCGGCAGCGGCTGGTCGCTGGAGAGCTTCGACGGTGGGCTGCCGACCCGGCAGCTGCTCGACTCCGTCGTCCCGGACCGCCCGGTCTACCTCACCAACCGCGACCACCACGGCGCCTGGGCCAACACCCGGGCCCTGGAACTGGCCGGCCTCACCCGCGACACCCCCGACCCGGCCGACGGCCGGATCGAGCGCGAGGGCGACGGCACGCCCAGCGGCACGCTCCAGGAGGGCGCCACCGCCCTGGTCGCCCGGCTGGTGCCGGCCACCACCACCGCCGAGCGGGTGGACGGCCTGCTGCGGGCGCAGCGCCTGCTGCACTCGCTCGGCATCACCGGCTGGCAGGACGCCCTGCTCGGCGAGTTCAACGGCCAGCCGGACCCCTCCGACGCCTACCTGGCCGCCGCCCGCTCCGGCGCCCTGACCGCCCGGGTGACCGGCGCGCTCTGGTGGGACCGCGACCGGGGCGCCGAACAGATCCCCGAACTGATCGCGCGCCGGGACGAGTTGAGCCACGGCCGGTTCCGGGCCGGATCGGTCAAGATCATGCAGGACGGCATCGCGGAGAACTTCACCGCCGCGATGACCAGCCCCTACCTGGACGGCTGCGGCTGCGCCACCGCCAACTCGGGCCTCAGCTTCGTCGATCCGGCCGCACTTCGCGGGTACGTCACCGAACTGGATGCGCTCGGCTTCCAGGTGCACTTCCACGCCCTCGGCGACCGCGCGGTCCGCGAGGCCCTGGACGCCGTCGAGGCCGCCCGCACCGCCAACGGGTGGCGCGACACCCGCCACCACCTCGCCCACCTCCAGGTGGTCCACCCGGACGACGTCCCCCGCTTCGCCCGGCTCGGCGCGATCGCCAACATCCAGCCGCTGTGGGCCGCCCACGAACCGCAGATGGACGAGCTGACCATCCCCTTCCTCGGCCCCGAACGCGCCGCCTGGCAGTACCCGTTCGGTGCGCTCCAGCGCGCGGGCGCCTCCCTGGCGGCGGGCAGCGACTGGCCGGTGAGCAGCCCGGATCCGCTGGCCGGCCTGCACGTGGCGGTCAACCGGATGGAGCCGGAGGCCGTCGACGGCCGGGTCTTCCTGCCCGAGCAGCGCCTGGACCTCGGCGCCGCCATCGCCGCCTACACGGCCGGCTCCGCCCATCTGAACGGCCACGACGACGCGGGCACGTTGGCCGTCGGGCAGCTCGCCGACCTGGTCGTCCTGGACCGGGACATCTTGACCGGACCCGCCGAGGAGATCGCGGCGGCCCGGGTGCTGCGGACGTACGTGGGCGGCGAGTTGGTCCACGCCGCCGACTGACCGCACCCGCCCCGCCGCACCGTTCGCCGTCGCCGGACCCATCGGGCCCGGCGACGGTCGGCGTTCGGAGCCGTTCCCTCGCCGAGCCGGCCCCGCGCCCGGCCCCGCGCCCGGCCCCTCGCTCAGCCCGTCGCCGCCAGCCGGGCCGCGGCCGCGTCCAGGAGCAGGTCGAGGGCGTACGGGTAGCCGCTGCGCCGCATGTCGCCGGCGAGCAGGTGGGCGGTGGCCGCGATGTGCGGGTGGGTGGTGGCGTCGAGGCGGGCGTAGGACGCCTGCCAGACCTCCAGGTCCGCCCGGGCCGCCGGCGCGGGCAGGGCGAGGGCGGCGGCGTCCAGCGCGGCGAACCCCAGGCTCTGGTCCACGAAGGCGTGGTAGATCCGCACCGCCTCCGGGTCCGGGAAGCCCGCCCTGCGCAGGACCCCGAGGATCGCCTCGACGGCGGCGGTCTCGTGGGTGCGGCCGGTGGTGCGGTGGGCGGCCAGTACGGCGGCCTGCGGGTGGGCCTGGTAGGCGGAGTGGATCCGCAGGCCGATGGCCCTCAGGTCGGCCCGCCAGTCGCCGGTCGGCTGCCAGCCCGCCTGGGCGCGCCCGATCAGCTCGTCCGCGACGGCCAGCAGCAGGTCGTCGGTGCTGTGGAAGTAGCGGTAGACCGCGCTGGGGTCGGCGCCGAGGGCGGTGCCGAGCCGTCGGACGGTGAGGGCGTCGGCCCCGTGCTGTCCGATCAGCCGCAGCGCGGTGTCGACGATCAGCTCCCGGGAGAGCACCACGCCCTGCTTGGTGGGCCGGCGGCGTCGGCGTTCGGGTTCGGGGACCACACGTTCGCTCATACGCGACAGGTTATGTCAACAGCGTTGATGTAGACCAGGGGTCGGTCCGATCCCGGACCGGAACGCGGCCCGGTCCGGTGGTCGGGCCTCGGCGGAAGGTTGCTCCTGGGGCTGGTGGGGCGGAATGAATCGTGTGCAGTTCTGTGCGAGCCGTGTCGAAATCCCGAGGCATCCGTAGAGCTGTTCGAGGAGTCGGTCACTCTGCGCGGTCGAACGGCTTTGTCGACATGGCGCTCGTTCTGCGCCGATCGGCCGCCCGGAGCCGGATCCATGCTGGTCGGACCGGTCGCGCCGGGGGCGGATGTCGAGCGACGGCTTGGATGGATACGCCTGACGGTTCGTCAAAGTTCCACGTTTCGCCACCCGGTTGGGTGAAGCCCCTTTAAGCTCACGTTAATCATGGCGGTTTCAGGCCACGCTGTGGACTCCCTCATGAAGTCGGGCCCGCAAGGCCCTTCTCGACGATGAGAGCAGGGATGAAAACAACGAACGAACAGACGAACGGCGTCGCCCGCGGCGCGGACCGGCGACGGTCCGGCAGGCCCGGCCGCCGCGCCGTGGGCCGCCTCGCGGCGCTCGCCATCGTGGTCGGCGGCAGCTCGCTGGCCGCCGTCCCGGCGGCGGTCTCGCAGACCGGGGACGGCACGGTGACGGTCCGGGTGATCCGGGCCGTCGACACCAGCGGGGTGTGGTCGGGGTCCGCGCTGGAGCCGGGGATGGCGGGCGTGAAGGTCACGCTCACCGATGACTCCGGTGTCGGGATCGACGGCATCACGGCGGCGGACGGCACGGTGACGCTGGCCCCGGCGTCGACCAAGGTGACCGGCGGCAAGTACCGGGTGCAGGTGGTGAACCCGAAGCCGGGCGTGCTCTTCCCGGCCTTCGCCTCGCGGCAGGGGCTGGACGGCGCGCCCAACCAGCTCAGCAGCAACGAGGAGTTCGTCGACCTCTCCGGAGGCAAGAACGTCTCCTTCACCACCGGGCTCTGGTACCCGGGGGACTACTGCCAGAAGAACGCCACCCTGGTGACCACCTGTCAGACCCCCACCTACCAGGGCGGGACCCAGCGCACGCTGGTCTCCTTCCCGTACAGCGCGCGCGGCCAGGACGGCGTCACCGCCAACGCCACCAACATCGCCACCGACGCCGAGACCGGCACGCTGTACGGCATCGCCTGGAACAAGGCCGACAAGCGGGTCTTCTCGGCGGCGACGGCCAAGCGGACCACCGACTACGGTCCCGGCGGCTCCGGCGGGATCTACGTCACCGACCTGGCGCAGAAGAAGACGACGGTCTTCACCACCGTCCCGAACGCCGGAGGCACGGCGCACGGGCCGGGGACGGACGACGCCTTCCTCGACGTGCCCGGCAAGGAGAGCCTGGGCGGCATCAAGATCACCGACGACGGCAAGGACCTCTTCGTCGTCAACCTGAACGACCGTCAGCTGTACCGCTACGACGCCACGGCGGCGACGGCGTCGGCGCCGAAGGCCGTCTACGCGATCCCGGACCCGGGCTGCCCGTCGGCCGGGGACTGGCGGCCGTTCGGCCTCGGTCTGCAGGACGGCACCGGGTACCTCGGTGGGGTGTGCTCCGGCCAGTCCACGGGCAAGCTCGCGGACGTGCACGCCGTGGTCCTGCCGTTCGACCTCGGTACCGGGGCGTTCGGCAAGGCGGTGCTGAACCAGCCGCTGGACTACCCGCGCCAGTCCACCGTCGGTGGCGGCCCGTGCGACGGCGCGGGCTGGTTCCCGTGGACCAGCACCTTCCCGGGCTCGCAGAACGGCAAGGTGTGTGGCAACACCACCATCGCCTTCCCCGAACCGGAGTTGGGCGAGATCCAGTTCGAGACCGACGGTTCGATGCTGCTGGCCTTCCGCGACCGCTTCGCCGACCGCGGGCCGGGCGCCCCGGCGCCGAACTCGGCCACCGTCATGTCCGGCGGCGACCTGAACAAGGCCTGCCTGTCGAACGGCATGTACGTGATGGACACCAACCTCGGCTGCGGGAAGACCGTCCGGGGCGCCCGGTTCTTCGCCACCGGCTGGGACGAGGTGGGTCACCACAACACGGTGTTCGCCGGCATGGCGCTCTCCAAGGTCGAGAGCACCATCGCGGCCTCCGCCTTCGACCCGGACCACACCCCGGTCGGGTACGGCACGTCGTTCATGGAGCGTGCGGACGGCGCGCACGACCCGAAGTTCGGCCTGCGGCTGACCCCGGCGACGACCAACTCCCCCTTCGGCAAGGGCGCCGCGATGGGTGACCTCGAAGTGCTCTGCGACCAGGCACCGCTGCAGATCGGCAACCGGGTCTGGTACGACCCCGAGCGCAAGGGCATCCAGAACCCGGGCCAGCTCCCGGTGAAGGGCGCCACCGTCAACCTCTACGACGAGTCGGGCAAGGTGGTCGGCACCACCAGGACGACGGCGCGCGGCGAGTACTACTTCGACGACAGCAACGTCACCGGAGGCCTCAAGCCGCACACCAAGTACACCATCCGCATCGACAACCCGGCCGACTACGCCAAGGGCGGCCCCCTGTACCAGTGGGTGCCCACCGACCACGACGTCGGCGACAACCACTTCATCGACTCCAAGGGCATCGTCCCCGACAACGCCAAGTTCCCCGAACGGGCGCTGACCACCGGCGGACCGGGCGAGAACAACCACACCTACGACTTCGGCTACCGCCAGCAGGAGGGCGCGCTGAAGCTGGTCAAGCACGACCAGGACGGCAAGCCGCTGGCCGGGGCCAAGTTCCAGCTGTGGCACGAGACCAACGGCACCGACGGCCTGCAGACCACGGGCACCAAGCCGGACACGCCCGTCGGTGACCCCTGCACGACCGGCGCCGACGGCATCTGCCAGGGCAGCGGCACGGTCGGGACGTACTACTGGCAGGAACTGAGCCCGCCGGACGGCTACTCGGCCCCGGACACCACGGTCTTCGGACCGCTGGTGCTCACCGCCGACAACCTCGACGCGGGCGTCTCGGTGACGGCCGTCAACAAGCTGATCCCCACCCCGACACCCACTCCGACACCCACTCCGACCCCGACCGGGTCGCCGACGCCCACCCCGGCGCCGACGACCCCGACCACCCCCGGCACCCCGGCCCCGCCGGCCCCGGCACCGGGCGGGCAACTGCCCCACACCGGCGCGAGTGATGCGACGCCGCTGCTGGTGACCGGCGCCGTGGCGCTCGTCGTCCTCGGTGCGGCACTGTTCGTGCTGGCGCGCCGACGCAGGGCCCAGCACCGATAGTCATCCCGTCATGACGGGGTGACAGCCCGGCTCGGGCGGGTTCGCGGACCATGGGTCCGGGGCCCGCCCGAGTCCTGTGACGGCACTGACCTGGGACAGAACAGATGGGAGAAGGCAACCGCATGGCCCGCAAGACGAGGACCGCCGCCCGTCCGCCCCGCCGGAGGGCCCGCTGGCTGGGGGCACTGATCGCGATCGCGGTCTGCGGCGCCGTGGCGGGCGGTGTCGTCGCCTACGAGACCGTCTCCGACGAGGCCGCGGAGCGGCCGGTCACCACGGACGAGGCGTCCCGGCTGGCGCTGTCCCGGCTGAACCTGTACCAGGCCAGCCCGGTGGGGGTGGTGCTCACCGCGTCCGAGGGCGGGGGAGTGCAGGTCCGGGTCGAGGGGGTGGTCGACTACCGCACCCACCGGGGTGCCGGGCGCTACCGGACCACCGGCGCGAGCGGGCCGCTCGACCACGGCCTGGTCGTCTGGGACACCGGCGGCCTCGGCCTGGCCCCCGAGCCGGAGGGCGACCCGGCCCCGCCCTGGCAGCAGGCCGAACGCATCCCCCGGGCCGGCTGGTCCCCGCGCTCGTACACCGCGGACCCGTTGGACGCCGGCCTCCAACTGCTCATCCAGGTCGGCGCCGACCGGCCGGACAATCCCCTGCTGCTCGCCCAGTCCGGCGCCCGCTGGCTGGGCCGCGACCGGATCGGCGACCGCGGCTACGACCGCTTCGCGGGCCCCCGCGCCCAGGGCTCCGCCCCGGACGGCGCGCGCTCGCCGCTGACGTACTGGGTGGACGGCGACGGCACGCTGGGCCGGGTGACCATGCAGATCGCGGGCCTGGGCACCCCGACCACCGTGGACTTCGCCGGGCGCAACGCCGACGCCAAGCTCCCCGAGGCACCCTGGCTCGCCGGCTGAGGTCAACCGTCGAGTGCCGTCGTGGGTTACGGTCGGCTCCGGTCCACCGGGGCCACGTCCGAGGTGAGCGGGTGGCCGTCGGCCGGCGGGCAGTCGGTGAGGAAGCAGTCGTCGGGGGCCAGCGTGGCCTGGGCGGCGGAGTGGTAGCCGTTGCCGAACACCACGGCCAGGTGGCCGTCGGGTTCGAGGCCCGCCGGGACGCCGACCTCGGCGACGCCGTCGCCGCCGGTGACGGTGGAGCCCAGGAAGCGGCCCGCCGCCGAATAGAACCTGACGGTCATCCCGGCCAGCGGCTCCCCGGTCCGGGCATGGACGGCGACCGCGCTCAGGCGCGTGGGCCGCGACCGGCTGATGCCCAGGGCGACGGGCACCACATCGGGCCGGTCCACCCGCTCGGGCACCGGCGGCGCCGCGACGGCGGACGCCACCGCGCGGGCCCCGGCCGCCAGGCCCAGCGCGGCGAGGACGACGGCGACGGCCGTGCGGGTGCGGCGTCGGGACAACCTCATGGCGGAACGGCCGGGAAGCCCCATCTGCCCTCCAGCGAATCGAAGCGGTGCACGGTCGGGCACCATACGTACCAGAATGCACACAAACCGTAGCCGGATTGCCGCGGGCCGGGCGCGCCGCAGCCCCCGTACGGATGACGGAGCCGCTCCACCCGGCCGGGTGTCCACCGGCCGCAGCCGGGTAGGCGTCCAGTAGCCCACCGATTTCGGGAGGCCGCCATGGACCTCGCGTTCCTCACCCCGCTGCTCGACCGGCCCGGGCCCTGGGCCTCCGTCTACCTCGACACCTCCCGTGCCACCGAGGACGCCGCCCAGCGCCGGGCGCTTCTCGACCGCGCGGCCGTCCACCGGCTGGCCGGGCAGGGCGCCGACGAGCGCACCTGCGCCGCCGTCCGGGAGTGGCTGGCCGCCGAGCCGGCCGAAGGCTCCCCGCCGGGGCGGGCGCTGTTCGCCGCCGACGGCGCGGTCGCGGTCGACGCCCCGCTCGCCGACTCGCCGCCCGACGTCGCCACCGACTGGGCGCCGCTGCCGCACACCGCCCCGCTGCTCGATCTGCTGGACGACGCCGTCCCACGCTGCCTGGTGGTGGCCGTCGACCGCACCGGCGCCGAACTGGAGCGCCGTGAGCTCGGCGGCGCCGCGCGGCTGGGCACCGTCGAGGGGCAGCAGTGGCAGGACCGCGGCCACCGCGCCCCGCCCGCCGACCGGTACGAATGGCGCTACCGGCACCGGGTCGAGGACGCCTGGGACCGCACCGCCGGGATCATCGCCGACCACCTGGCCCGGATCTGGCCGGGCAGCGGCGCCGACCTGCTCGTCCTCACCGGCGACGTCCGCGAGCGCCGGGCCGTCCGCGAGCTGCTGCCCCGGCAGCTGCGGCCGGACACCGTCGAGGTGGACGGCGGCGGCCGGGCCGACGGCACCGCCCGGGAGGCCTTCGACCAGCGGATCACCGTCGCCTGGAACGGCCATCGGACCCGCCACCTGGACACCGTGCTGGACGCCTTCCGTACCGGCATCGGCCGCCCGGGCGAGCACGGCACCGACGCCGCCGGCACCGAGACCGCACCCGGCGCCGCCGCTCAGGGCGTGCCCGCCGTGGTGACCGCCGCCCGGCAGCACCAGCTCGCCGCGCTGCTGTTCCAGCCGGGCGGCCACGACCCGGAGCGCCCGGTGTGGACCGGCCCGCAGCCCGAGCACATCGGCGTCCAGCGGGCCGACCTGCGGGCCATGGGCGTCGCCGAGCCGCAGCAGGCCCCGGCCGCCGACGCGCTGTTGCGCTGTGCGACGGCCGTCGGGGCCGAGGCGCTGCTGGTGCCGGAGGCCGTCCCGGGCCCGCCCGGTGGCCTCGGCGCCGTCCTGCGCTGGTCCGCCTGAGCCCGGGCACGACGCCGGGACGGTCACGGTTCGTGTACAACGGCCCCGGCGTGGAGGAGAATCGACTACGCGAGCGGGGGAGCCACTGGAGGAGGCCGACGATGAAACGCCTCGAGCGCCGCTATGCGGTGACCCTGCCCGGACCGATCGGCGGGCACGCCCCACCGGCCGTCGTGGTGGTGCATGCCACCGAGGCCGTGGGCCCCGGCGGATCCCTGGTCTGGGAGAGCGCGGACGGCGACCTCCGGGTGGAGATCACCGGCGAGGTGGCCACCGTCCTGGCCGCCCCCGCCGGGACGCAGCGGCACCCCTGCCTGCACGCCGTGTCACTGCCGCCGCGCGCCCCGGACGTCCGGCGCGCCCCGGCCGACCGGCCCGTGGCGCACTCCGGCGGCTGACCGTCCGGACGGATCAGCCCCCGCCGCCCTGCCCGTCGCCACCCCCGTCGCCGTCCACCGGGGCGGAGCCGTCCAGCAGGGCGGACCGGAGGAACACCCGGTAGCCGCGGTTCGGGTCGTACCCGTGGATCTCCTTGGTGTCCAGGGCGTCCATGAAGTCCAGGATGTCCTTGCTGAACTCCTGCCCCGGCACCAGGATCGGGGAGCCGGGCGGGTACGGGGTGACGAAGATCGCCGACACCACCGGCCGGCCCGCGGTGACCCGCCGCCTCGCCTCCTCGGGCAGCACAAACTCGCACAGCTCCTCCCGGTACGCCATGTGGTACGCCTCGCGCATGTTCCCGTCGGCCGCCGCACCGGCGGGATCGGCGCGGAAGGTGGCGTGGAACCGGGAGAAGTCCGGCAGCGGCGGGTGGTCGTGGGCGAGGGAGTGGACCTTGAGGTCGAAGGCGCGCCGCTGCTCGGGCGCCAGCTGCCCGAGCCCGGCCTCCAGCTCCTCGGCGATCCCGATCAGCGCCCGCAGCAGGTGGGCGAGGGCGCTGCGGGTCGTCCCGATGTTGGTCATCGCCAGCACGGTGTTGCGGGTGGTCCTGTTGACCTGGATGCCCCAGCGGTCCATCAGCTGCGCGTGCTTGAAGGTGTCGCCGTCGATGCCCGTCGCGGAGATCTCGACGGTCAGCCGACAGGGGTCGAGGACGAACTCGTCGGCCCGCCAGGCGTCGTCCATCGCCACCGGACCGGTGCGGAGCGGATCCTCGCGGCCAGGTGGCTTCGCGCCCCGGCGGGCGGGCCCGGTCGGCGCGGGCTCGCGGTTGAGCATCCATCCCCATGTCGTCAGCGAGATCCGGTAGATCCGCGCGGAGGACTTCGCGATGCCCGCACCTGTCAAATACCGGTCGACCGCCGTGATGTACATCGCCGGCGGGGCAGACATCGGCACGACCCGGGCGCGCGGCAACCGCAACGCGCCCCCACCCTTGAGTTCGGTCGCCGGTTCGATCGTCATGCCCGCCCCGCCCATCCGGCACTGCCGCAGTAAATGCGTACACCTCGCCCCGGCGGCCGGAATGCCCCGCCGCAGGTCGCAATGATCACGCTAGGGGCTCTGTCGCAGTAAATCCGGCATTTACTGCGGCAGTTGTGCATACGTCTCCGCAATCGAGCATCTGCCCGAATATGGTTCTGCTGTGCGGACTTGAGGAGAGGGGACTGTCAGTGCCCGACGCCGACCAGGCCTGGTGTCAGCATGTTTGCCTGGGTCGTGCACCCAGGTCCTCCGTCACGGGCAGGCACTCGGCGAGCAGGTCGACGACGTCGCGCCAGGCTCGCTGCGCGTGCCGTGGGTGGTAGCCGACGCCGGGGACCACGGGGTGGCTGACCGGCGGGTGGTGGAAGGCGTGCAAGGCGCCGCCGTAGACCACGAGGCGCCAGTCGACGCCCGCGGCCTGCATCTCAGCGGTGAACGCGCCCCGTTGCGCGGGCGGCATGATCGGGTCTTCCGACCCGACCCCGGCCCACACCGGGCAGCGAATGCGCGCCGCCTCGCCCGGTCGGCCCGTGGTCAGCGCGTTGACTGTCCCGATCGCGCGCAGGTTGACGCCGTCGCGCCCGAGTTCCAGCCCGACGGCGCCCCCGGTGCCGTAGCCGACGGCGGCTATCCGGTCGGGGTCGGTCCGCGGTTCGGCGCGCAACACGTCGAGCGCCGCATGACCGATGCCCCTCATCCGGTCGGGATCAGCGAGCAGCGGCATGCAACGGGCCAGCATCTCCTCGGGGTCACCCAAATAGCGCCCGCCGTGAAGGTCGAAGGCCAGCGCTACGTATCCCAGCTCGGCGAGAGCATCGGCCCGGCGGCGCTCGACGTCGCTGAGCCCCATGCCCTCTGGCCCGAGCAGCACCGCGGGCCGGCGGTCGACACCGGCCGGGAGCGCGAGGTGCCCGATCATCGTCAGACCGTCGGCCGGGTACTCGACCGTGCGCGTTGTAATCGTCGTCATGAGTCTGGACTGTAGTGATCGTCGAGCCCGGTCCGGCCGGTGTTCTGCCGCTGGCAGAACAGCCCGGGTATCCCAAATACGGCGAGGGCTCACAAGAACCGTCACAAACCCCGTCCCCACGGCAGCGCTATCGGATCACCTGCCCAGGCCACGGTGTTGGAGGACGACCCTCGCAGCAGGATTCTGAGGTAGACCGGCCCGCTCTCGTGAAGGGCGCCACCAGCTAGTACTCCAGCAGGACTTCGACGTTTTGCCTGTTCAGAGGCTGCGCGGGGTGAGTGTAGTGGGCTGGTGCCCGGTCAGGGGCGGTCTTCGTGGGACCGCCCCTCGATCGTGTGCAGGCGGCGTTGGTAGTGGCAGCGGCGGGGCAGCCTCACGTCGTGATCAATGAGCCCGCAGCCGCGACCCGGGATGACGAACTCGAAGACCTCTTCCTCCGTGTCGGCCATCGTTTCAGCCGCGTGGAGCCACGCCGCCGGATGCGCGAATACGTCCGCGGCCTGCTCGGCCCGGTCGGCCGCAAGAACGGCTGGCAGCTGGCCGAATACGCAGGCCACGCCACCCCCGACGGACTCCAGCACCTGCTCGCCGGCTCCCGCTGGGACGCGGACCAGATCCGCGACGAGCTCCAGCACTACGTCGCCGAACGCCTCGGCGAGGACGACGGAGTCCTGATCATCGACGACACCGGCTTCGTCAAGAAGGGCAGCACCTCCGCGGGCGTGCAACGCCAGTACTCCGGCACCGCCGGCCGCACCGAGAATTGCCAGATCGGGGTCTTCGCCGCCTACGCGACCGGCCGCGGCCGTGCGCTGGTGGACCGCGAGCTCTACCTGCCCAAGTCCTGGACCGAGGACCGGGACCGCTGCCGCGCCGCGAAGATCCCCGACGATCGGGACTTCCACACCAAGGGCGACCTCGCCAAGGCCCTGGTCCTGCGCGCCCTTGCCTCCGACCTGCCCATCGCCTGGGTCACCGCGGACTCGGCCTATGAGGTTCCCCCGGGATGCGGAGGATGGTGACAGCGGTTCAGATGGGTCTCATGAGAGGACCCGAGGCCATGGCCGCCCCGAAGAAGTACCCGC
>NZ_JBICZB010000101.1:0-24115 GCF_043201815.1 Kitasatospora sp. NPDC048296 | reverse complement strand
GACCGGACCAGCTACAAGGCCACCATCAGCATCGACATCCTGACGACACCAGACCCGTGACCGGAACCCGCAGGCTCTATCTACACGGCGTTGGATCTAGGCCGGCAGGGGCCGCGGAACGAAGAAGACCCCGACCGGAAACCCGGTCGGGGCCGCCGTCCGGGCACCGGCCGTGAGCTGGGCCGGTGCAGCCCTCAGACGTCCAACGGGTTCGCGGCGATCCTGGCGGCGATGCCGTTGCGCATCGACGCCGCCGCCGAGCTGTCCGGCTTGCGCTGCGCCTGCTCACGGAAGCACGACACGAACTCGTCGCCGAGGCCTAGACGGGGGTGGCGTGCCAGCACTTCGCCCCGGAATGCGGCGGTGAAGTCGTCCACGTTCCGGCCCGAGATGTCCAGGCTGGTGGAGCGTTCGAGCAGGTGGCCCTCGGGGTCGTCGGCCACGTCGACCTGATCCCACATGTGCCGGACGATCACCTCGGCCAGCCGCGTGCGGCGCGCCGCCGGCCATCCGGCACCGGCCGCGAACACCCACGCCACGTGTCCGCCGGCTTCGTCGAATGCCACGGTGTGGCTGTCGAACTCACGCACCAGGCCGATGTCATGGAACATCGCGGCCACGTACAACAACTCCGCGTCGAACGAGATGCCCTGGGACGTGCCGTAGGCCGCCGCCCACAGGTAGGCCCGCGCGGAGTGGTTCAGCAGTGCGGGGGAGCAGTAGGCGGAGGCCACTTCTCGGGCGGTGGCGCACGCGGCGGTGTCGGGGATCGCAAGATCATCGAGTTTCACGTCAGTGATTATCCGTGCCGTCGGACTGTCGGACCGTCGGACCGTCAGGCGGTCGAGGCCGTGGCCTCCGTGACTGCCGTCGGGCGCCGGCTGGATCCGGCCGCGTCGAGGATGCCGGAACGGGCCACCGGGTAGCCGAGACCTTCTTGACGTGCGAGGAGACATCCCGTTCGGCGCGAGCATCCACGCCCACTCCCGGGTCGTGCCGGGCCGGGCGGCGCCAGCCGCTCGCCGGCGACCGGAACGCCGTCCACGAGATACGGGTCGCCGTCGAGGTCGGTACGGTACTGGCTGGGCGGTGATCGCCGGGCGGACCGTGGTGGGCATCAGGCCGAGGAACTGGTCGGGGCGCCGGAAGCCCGCGAAGTGGCTCGCGTCGCGGATCAGTGCGCTCATGGGCCCCCACCAGCTCGGCCGGCTCGATGCCGCCCTCGCGGTCCTGCGCTGTCGTGACGTCGTGCGGGGATGCCCTCAGCGGTGGAGCAGGGTGCGGCGGCGGTCGTCGCGGGAGAGCCGGTCGGCCAGGGCGGCGAGCGGCAGTTCGGGCTGGACGGCCAGGACGGCGCCGAGCAGCCGTACGGCGCTGGGCTGTCCCGAGCACGCGGCCAGCAGGGTCGCGGTGATCCGCGGCTCCCACCGGGCGGGATCGGCCAGGCTGAGCCGGCGGAGGGTCGACACGACCTCGGAGTCGGTCAGCAGCCCTTTCTCCTCGTCGGGGAGGAGGAAGCCGTCCTGGTGCCCGGGATCGCACCGGGCGGGCGTGGTCGCCGCGTGCAGGAAGCCGGAGGCGTGGTCCCCGTCGAGGCCGAGGCCCTTGATCAGCTCTCGCAGGGTGTTGCCGCGGGGCCGACTGCAGCCCCGTTCCAGGTTGCTGATCGCACGGGCCGTGATTCCGGATCGTTTCCCGAGTTCCTCCTGGCTGAGGCCGTGGAGGACGCGGGTACGGCGCAACAGCGCGCCGAAGCTTTCGACCTG
The DNA here is from genome assembly GCF_043201815.1 of Kitasatospora sp. NPDC048296. Taxonomy (NCBI): domain Bacteria; kingdom Bacillati; phylum Actinomycetota; class Actinomycetes; order Kitasatosporales; family Streptomycetaceae; genus Kitasatospora; species Kitasatospora sp. NPDC048296. Next base: position 22,349 of record NZ_JBICZB010000101.1, on the reverse strand, counting down.
CTCTGACACGAATCCCCCCGTGGTCGGTGGCGAGGCAGGTTTGGCTCGGGCGGTGCAGTTCGAGCAGTGCAGTCTAAACAGTAACGGGGCGGCAAAGATGGTGTGATGCACATCACATGCCGCAGTGGTCGGAGTGCGGCGCTCCGGTCCGTTGGGCCTCCGGGAATTCTTCCGGCTATCTTCCGTGGAATTTCGTGTCTAAATTCCTGTTCTCGCTCCGATCGTTTCTGCAGAATTGCTGCCGCGAACGGCCGTTCGGCTGATCGCAGGTCAAGGATCCAGGGAGGGTAAATGCGCAAGATCGCGACCACCGTCGCCGCGGGTCTGCTGAGCCTGGGCGCACTCGGGGCCGGCAGCGGGGTGGCCGAGGCCGGGCAGTGGGGCGGCTACGACACCCGCGACGGCGGTGTGGCTCTGCGCGACTGTGCGTGGACGAGCTGCGGCCTCCACGGCCGCGGCTACAGCGACCAGCATGCGTACATCTACTGCTACGTCTTCGGCCAGAGCATCAATGGCGACGCCGGCTGGGCGGACCACGACCACTACCTTGCGGACTGGTCGTACTACGGCCGCTACTACAGCGCGGACAACTACATGACGTGGGGCGGCAGCATCTACAAGTGCTGAACCGACGCGGTGCGCACGGAGCGGAATCGACCGCTTCGTGCGCACCGCGCATTCGGCGTGCCGCCGGATGGGTCGTCCGACGCGGCGTCCGATATGCCGTCCGATGCGTCGTTCGACGCACCGGAAGTTCTCCTGAAATATCGCGGATACGGCGGTCCCGGCCGCCCGTCCCTGATTGAATCGGTACGAGAGCCTTCGACGGTGAATGATCACTGAATTCGATCACCGTCCGACCAGGGGGGTGGAATTCGTGGTGCGAGCCCGCGGGCTGCGACGATTCGGCGCGGTTGTCGTCCTGGCGGGGCTGGCCACCGGCTGTGGGGGTTCCGGCGGGGGTGGCAGCCATGACGCCGCGCTGGCCGAACCCGCCCTTCCCGCCGTGCTGACCGAGCCCTCCGATGGGGCGGCGGTTCCGCTGCCCCTCGACGGATACGCCGTCAGCAGCGCGGACTCGGCGCTGATCTTCCAGGCCCGGGAGGCGGCCACCCGGACGTGCATGAAGTCGAAGGGCTTCGACTACGCGCCTGCCGTGTTCCCGGCCGCGCCCCCGCCGTCCCCGCTCGACCCCGACTTCCTCGGCATCCTCTCGGCCGCGGCGGCCCGGCAGACCGGCTACCACCGCCCGCCCCCGCCCGCCGGGCAGGGCGCCGTCCAGCAGCAGCGCAACGACAGCCCCGAGTACCGCAAGGCCCTGGAGGGCTCCGGGGGCACGCCCGGAGCCGCTGATCAGGCGCCCGACCGGGGCTGCATGGCCGCGTTCGACCAGCAGCCCGGTGCGACGCCCGCCGCCCCCGCCAAGGACGACGTCGTCGGCGGGCTGAGGTCCAAGGCGTACGAGCACGCCACCGGGGACAGCCGGGTCAAGGCCGCGATCACCAAGTGGGCGGGCTGCATGACCGGGCAGGGATACCACTACTCCACGCCGACACAGGCCAGTTCGGCCGCCTGGGCGGACCCGGCCTCGCAGCAGGAGAAGGACACCGCGGCGGCCGACATGGCGTGCAAGACCCAGGCCCAGCTGCTGGGCACCTGGTACGCGGTCGAGGCGGGGTACCAGGCCGAGCTCATCCAGCAGAACGAGCCGGCCCTGCAGGCGGTCAAGGACCGGGCGAACCAGCGGGTCGCCACGGCCAAGAAGGTACTCGGGGCGGGCTGATGGCGCTCTCACGCAAGCGGGTGCTGCTGCCGCTCGGCCTGCTGGTCGCCGGGGTGTGCGGGGTCGGCTTCCTGGTCGGCAGCCCCGACCACTCCCGTGCCGACACGTCCTGGACCCCGCAGCAGGACCAGGTCCGGCAGCGCTATCTCGTCTACTGGGACGCGCTGTTGCAGGCCAACGCCTCCGGCGACGCCGACGCCCCGGCGCTGGCCGGCGCCGCGGCGAGCAACCAGCTGAACGTCGTTCGGCAGAACGTGGAGCACCTGCACGGCCAGGGCGCGGCGGCCAGGGGCACCGTCGGGCACGCGGTGCGCGGCATCTCCGTCGAGGACGGCGTCGCGACCCTGGTGGACTGCGTCGACGTGCGGAACTGGGTCCAGTACGACCTTGCCACCGGCGCACAACGGACCGGGCAGCTGATCGATCGTCCCAATCAACTGGCAAGCTACACCTTGGCATTGAAAGATGGTCAGTGGATGGTGACGGACAGCAAAACGGGCGGGACGTGCTGAACGGGCGGGTCCCGGACCGTAGGCGCGGGAAGCGGAGAGGGGCCGACGCCATGTCGGTGCAGACGGACGAGCCGTCCGGCGGCCAGGGGGAGGAACCGGTCGAGAGGTCCGACGGCCGGGGCGAGGAACCGGACGAGCTGTCCGGCGGCCAGGAGGAGCCGGTCGAACCGGGGCGGCCGCGGATGGCGCGCCGCCGCCGGGCGCTCCTGGTGGTCGCGGTGGTCGCCGCAGTGGTGGCCGGCGGGGGGCTGGGCGCCGCCTCGCTGATCAAGTCGCCCGCCGAGCGGGCCGCGGATACTGCGCCGCCGCCCAGCACGCTGATGACCGCTCGGGTGACCAAACAACCGCTCACCCAGACCACGGTCGTTCGGGGCCAGGTGTACCCGCCGACGCAGTACAACGTCACGCCGACGGCGGCTTCGGCGGACATCACCCAGCTCTACGTCTCGGCGCTCCCGGTCAAGTCCGGCGACCAGGTCGCCAACGGCAGGCAGCTCGCCGAGGTCTCCGGCCAGCCGCTGTTCGTGTTGGAGGGCCCGGTGCCCGCGTACCGGGATCTCAAGCCGGGCTCCAGCGGGCCGGACGTCGCGGAGCTCCAGGCCGCACTGGAGCGACTCGGCTACGGGCGCGGCGGCGACGCGCAGGGGACGTACGGTCCCGGCACCGCCGAGGCCGTCACCGGCTACTACCGCCACCTCGGCTACCCCGCGCCGACCACCGGTACGACCACCCAGCAGGCCGTCGACACCGCGCGGAAGATCGTCGAGGCCGACCGGCAGGCCATCACCGATCTCAAGGCGCAGCGGGCGGCCGCGGTGTCGACGCCGACCGGCGCACCGACGCCGGCGGGCACCGCAACGGGCAGTGCGAGCTCGGGCGGTGCGAGCTCGGGGGGTGCGAACTCGGGGGGTGTGAGCTCGGGGGGTGTGAGCTCGGGAGGTGCGACGTCCGGAGGTGCGACCTCCGGAGGGCAGGCCCAGGGCGCCCCCGCCGGGCTCGGCCTGGACCAGCAGCTCGTCAACGCCCGGAAGAAGCTGTCCGCCGACGAGGACGACCTCGCCAAGGCGGAGGCTGTCAACGGCCCGATGATCCCGGCCGGTGAGGTGGTCTTCCTGCCCTCGCTGCCGGCCACCGTCACGGCCGTCAACTCATCGGTCGGCGCGCCGCTCTCCGGCCCGCTGCTCTCGCTCACCAGCGGCGGCCTCGCCGTCACGGGGCAGCTCACCTCGGCTCAGGCGGCCGGGATCAAGCCGGGGATGGCGGTCGAGGTCTTCTCCGAGGCGAGCGGGACGACGGTCAAGGGCACCGTGGCCGAACTCGGCGCGCAGAGCACGACTCCACCGGCCGGCCGGGTGATCGCGATAGGCGGCGGGGCCGGAGGGGGTTCCACGACGGGGGCTGGGACCGGTGCCGGGGCAGGCGGGGCCGCGGGAACCGGCGCGGGCGCGCCGAACGCGCCCGGTGGCCAGCCGGTCGCCGCCTACGTGCCCCTGCAGATCACCCCGACCGACCCGTTGCCCGCCGCCTTCAGCGGCCAGAACGTACGGATCACCGTGCTGAAGAGCAGCGCGCCGGACCCGGTGCTGAGCGTCCCGGTCGCGGCCGTGTTCACCGACTCCGCCGGGCAGACCGCCGTCACCAGGGTCGACCAGGCGGGGCAACGTACCACCGTCCCCGTGACGACCGGGGTCAACGCCAACGGCTACGTCGGCGTGACACCCACCGGCGGCGCCCGACTCGCGGAGGGCGACCAGGTGGTGGTCGGTCAGTGACGGCGGTCATCCAACTCACCGGGGTCGGCCGGAGCTTTCCCGGCACCCCACCCGTCGTCGCACTGCACCCCTGCGACCTGACGATCGGCCGGAACGAGTACGTGGCGATCACCGGCCCGTCCGGATCCGGGAAGTCCACCCTGCTGCACCTGCTCGGCCTGCTCGACACCCCGACCACCGGCAGCTACGCCCTGGACGGCATCGACACCGGGCGCCTCTCCGACCGCGACCGCTCCACCCTGCGCGGGCGGCGGATCGGCTTCGTCTTCCAGTCCTTCCACCTGCTGCCGAACCGAACGGCCGAGGAGAACGTGCTGCTCGCCCAGGTCTACAACCGCACCCCGCGCGCTGGGCGCCGGGCGGCTGCCAGGGCCGCCCTGCGCCAGGTCGGCCTCGCCCACCGGATCGACTCCCTGCCAACCGTCCTCTCCGGCGGCGAGCGGCAACGGGTGGCGATCGCCCGGGCACTGGTGAACCGGCCCAGCCTGCTGCTCTGCGACGAACCGACCGGCAACCTGGACTCGGCCAACGCCAAGACCGTGATGGACCACTTCCAGCGGCTGCACGACCAGGGCTACACCCTGGTCGTGATCACCCACGACCCGGCCGTGGCCGCCAGGGCCCAGCGGACCGTACGGATCGGCGACGGCCGCCTCAGTGAGCCGGTGAACGCCTGATGGCCGGTAAGTCCGCCGGCCGCAGCGCGATCGGCGATCCCCCCTCCCGGCTGAGCCTGCGCGACCTGGTCGAGGAGGCCCTGGCCGGGGTGCTGCAGCGGCCCGGCCGCTCGGTGCTGACCATGCTCGGCACGGTGCTCGGCATCGGCGCCTTCGTCGCCGTCCTCGGCCTGACCGCGACCGCCTCGGGACAGATCGGCCGGCAGTTCGATCTCACCAAGGCGACCACGGTGACCGTCGCCGACAACCCGACGGACGACGGCGCGCCCCCCGGTACCAACCCGCCGATGAGCTTCCCCGAGGACGCGGACGCCCGGGCCCGGCAGATCAACGGCGTCACCGCGGCCGGCGTCTGGTGGCGCGTCCCGGGCGGTGAGCACCGGATCTCCACCTCGCCCACCGCCGACGGCTCCACCGGACAGGGGCTCTCCCTCTTCGCGGCCACGCCCGGCGCCGTCGCGGCGATGCAGCCGACCCTCGCCGCCGGGGTCACCCTGGACCCGTACGCCCAGCAGGCCCGGCTGCCCGTGGTGCTGATCAGCCGGACGGCGGCGAGCCGGCTGGGCGTCAACCGTCTCGACGCCCAGCCGGCGATCTTCATCGACGGCCTGCCGTACACCGTGATCGGCGTCTACTCGGACGTCCAGCGGCTCCCCGACACCCTGCTCGGGGTGATCATCCCCGGTACCACGGCGCTGGACCGCTTCGGCAACCCCGGCAAGGGCGAGGACCTGGGCGCCCACCTGGTCGCCGCGACCAGGGTCGGGGCGGCTCCGGTGGTCGCCCGGCAACTGGCGGTGGCGCTGCGCCCCGACGCGGCATCCCGGCTCACGGTGACCCCGCCGCCGGACCCGCACAGCCTGCAGGACCACATCACCTCGGATCTCACCGGCTTGTTCCTGGCGCTCGCCGCGATCTGCCTGGTGGTCGGCGCGGTCGGGATCGCCAACACAACCCTGGTCGCCGTCCTGGAACGCACCCAGGAGATCGGCCTGCGCCGCTCCCTCGGCGCACGCACCCACCACATCGCGGCCCAGTTCCTCACCGAGTCCACCGCCCTCGGCACCCTCGGCGGCCTGATCGGCACCAGCCTGGGCGTCCTCGTCGTCCTCGCGGTCGCCGCTGCCCGCTCCTGGACAGCCGTCCTCCAACCCCTGGCGACCCTCCCCGCCCCCCTGATCGGCACCGTCGTCGGCCTCCTGGCCGGCCTCTACCCAGCCCTCCGTGCCGCCCGCACCGACCCCCTCAAGGCCCTCCGCAGCGGCTGACCCCCCGGCCAACCGGCCACCACACGACGAAGGCCCGGACCGCTGAGCGGTCCGGGCCATCGTTTGCCCTGGCGGGCGAAGGCGGAGGATACGAGATTCGAACTCGTGAGGGGGGTTGCCCCCAACACGCTTTCCAAATGTTCGTCCGGCCGTCCGGCAGAGGTCGCAGGCGTCCTGAGCTGTGGTGGAGCAGAGCACTTGCCGGCTTGTGGACGCTGGCGGACGACGGTGAATGCAACCAGAACTGCAACCACCCGGGCTTGGCGCCATCCGTGCTCCGCCCGTGAGTGCTGCAGCCGGAAGCCCGCCTGGATGTACATCTGCTACATTTGTTGCATGAGTGAGCCGGTGATCGAATCCATGGCCGAGGTTCGCAGTCACCTTGCGGACGTCCTCGATCGCGCGCGTCGGGACGAGACCCCGACGATCATCACGCGGCGCGGCAAGCAGGAAGCCGTCGTGATCGACATCCGCGAGTACCAGCATCTGCGCCAGCTGGCGGAACAGGCCGAAGAGGCATGGCTCAATCGGTTGGCCGACGAGGCGGAGGCCGAAGGCCACGAGGGATCGGTATCGCTCGAGGAGATGGCCGCCATGCTCCGCGCCCACCACGCCTGATCCATGGGCTACGTCACACGGTTCACGTCGCACGCCCAGCGGGACATGCTCAAGATTCCCAGGCCCGACGCTCTGCGGATCCTCTACCGCCTTACCGAACTGCAGAAGGCCCTGGACGAGGGTGACACCACCGCCTTCGACATCAAAGCCCTCCAAGGGCACAGCTCGAGGTGGCGTCTCAGGGTCGGGGACTATCGCGTTGTGTACACCGTCGAGGACGGTCAACTGATCGTTTGGGTCATGACCGTCGGCAACCGCCGCGACATCTATCGCAATCTGTAGACGTTGCCGTAGTTCTGCTGTGGGGGCTCGGACGGATTGCGCTGAGCCCTGCGGAGATGCAGTGCTCGTCGTGCCCGAGGTGTCATTCACTCACCCCGTGTCCACGGCGTACCAGTGGCCACGATGGCGGACCTCCCGGACAGGCTCGGCCGTACTGTGGAAGCTTCCCGCATCCGTACCGCACTCGCCCGGAACTGGGCGACCCCGGAGATGAGGGCGGGTGATGCGGATCCGGTCAGATTTGATCTCGGCAAACTGCAACCACGGAACGACGAAGGCCCGGACTATCGAGTGGTCCGGGCCTTCGTTTGCCCTGGCGGGCAGAGGCGGAGGATGCGAGATTCGAACTCGCGAGGGGTTGCCCCCAACACGCTTTCCAATTCTCCCGAACCCCGTCCGCCGCTGTTCACGCCCGTCCTGACCTGAGGCAGAGTCGGTCTGTGCGCAGGACATGGACTAGGTTGGACGGGCATGAACGAGACCAAGACTGAGACCGGCTGACTCCGGGAGTGCGATCAGTGCAGCACTCTCGAGAGTTGCCGCCACGGGGTGCCAGCCCTGATTTCCATGAAGCATCCGTTGGGATCCTATTTGCCGTGGATATGGGAAGCCCCATTCTCTACGTCATCTGGATGCACAATGGAGTCCTGGATTCCTAGTGTATGCATGAGTGATTTGACTGAAACCACCCTGGCATTGCCGACCCAGAGTATCCGGAAAGAGAGTGATCCCTCCCTGGATTTCCTCGACGCCTGCGCTCCCGAGAGCCCGAGTGCGCCGGCTGCCTTCGTGAAGCTTATATGCTGCGGCAAGAGGTCGGAGACTCGATAGTAGAGATTCCTCCCGTCAACCCAGGACCGCCCGACTTGTGTGGGGCCGATGATAGGGGCAGGCGTCCCGTCCCGTAAGCCATCCCGGAGTTTGCCGTGGAGGCGATTTGCGTAGTCCATGGCTCCCATTCGCTGAAGCAGGGACCCTATGCGCTCGCCGCGGATTCTCTCACTGGTTTCTGGGTCCCGTAAATGGCCCGCATCGATAATCGACGATGCGCGCAGCGTGGAATTTCCCCCTGAGGAATCTTCCGGAATGAAATCCACCATGCTGCCTGTGTTTGCTTCCGAGGAGCTGGAGTTCACCAGGCTGCGGGCGCTGGCGAAGGCATGATTCATCATCAGTTCTTGCAATTTTTTGGGAGGCGTTCTGGCTTCCGCGGACGACCATGTTTCCAGGAGTCCAGCTATCATCGCAGATCTGATATCGGAAACCTCGTAGTGCCAGTTTCGCGCTAGTTCTCTCGACCATCCCTCAAAGTATGGAATTAGCAGATCCAATGCGATCATGAGCCATTTCTCTCGCTCCCGCTGGTCCCCCTCCCTCGCCAGAGTTACCACCGACTCCCATAGGCGCAGGCTTGCTGTTGATTTCGATCGCCCTAGGCGAACTTGTCTGCGTAGCGCCTGATAAGTCGGATGTTTCTTCACTGTGCAAATTTTAATATCGCCCACGTGTGCACATATGGGCTCCTCGCCGCACTTGCGAAGAATTTGTTCAGTAATCACCGTGAAAGCATCGGGCATGATGGTCCAATCGCGCAGGCAGATCCGGCCTGGGGGAATCATGAGGGCGGCTTCTGCTCCGTTGCTCCTCTTCGCACGGATCTAACCCGATCGGGTGAACCATGTTGTGTGCACAGCAGGATGCGGAGATCGGGTCAAGGAGACTGTCAGCAGGCGTGGCGGTTACTTCGCGTTGTTGCTGGCGGCCTCGGCGTTCGGGCCGAACAGGCCTGTGCCGACAGCGATTCAGGTGAGTCCCATGGCGAAGAGGACCGAAACTCCAGGGTGGTTGTGTGCGTGGACTGGAAGCCGATGGCCACGGCGACGCTGCCCGCGAGACCGCGCTCGCGACCGACCACGGCGCGCTGCCGGCGGCGTGCCCGACGAGCGCCGAAGGGCGGTGGATCGCCATCGTGCGGAAGCGGGCGACGGGGCCCTTGGCCATGTCGTTGGAGGCGGACACCGCAGTTCCAGCCACGGTGCTGCCTATGGCCATCAGCGAGTGCCCGGGATCATGCACGTGATCTATACGGTGTGGCCGCCACAGCCACATCGTGGACGAGTCATGCAGGGCGAGGGCCTGGGGGTCGCATCGGACAGCCTCCCCGGACTGGACGAGCAGTCCACCAGGCTCCAGGTCGCCGAATCCGCTTGGCAGAGCGTCATCGCCTTCATCTCCGGTCGCAACGCCCCGGCCGCTGCACGCCCGGGAAGCATCGCCCACTTCAGCGACTTCATCAGCGAGAGCATCCTTCGCACTGCGGAGCAGGCCCGCGAAGTCCTCCATGCGAACCCGAAACGACCCGGACGGCACCTGCCGGGTTCGGATCGCGGGTAGGCGGCCAGCACGACGAAGGCCTGGGCCGCTGAGCGGTCCAGGCCTTCGTGAAGGCGGAGGATACGAGATTCGAACTCGTGAGGGGTTGCCCCCAACACGCTTTCCAATTCTGCTCAGCACTGTCCGGGGCCGTCCATACCCGTTCTGACCTGCGGACATTCGGTCGTTGGGGCAGCGGCCGAACGGGCCTGAACCGCGATGAATGAGACCAGAACTGAGACCAGCGGGCGATCGTGTCGCAGGTGCGGGCCAGCGATGCCAACAGCAACGGCGGCGGTCGGCATGCGGGGCTTCAGCTCCATGAGCCACATCCCGAGCGACTACTCACGGTAGCAAATCTTGTCTGCTGTTGGCTCCTCCCCTCCGGCTACCGATTTTCCGGACCGTCCGAAGGCGTGGCCTCTCGACCGTGACCGTGCAGTCGGTAGACCAATTCGTCGGGGTAGCGGGTGACGCGGGCCAGTCGCCAGGCGGCGTCGTACGACATTCGATCAGGGGTTTGAGCTTGGAGGCGCAGAGCCAAGAGGCATGTGACTGGGTCTAGGAGACATCGCCACAGCGTCAATTTCACTCTTGCTCCGAGGCGGCCTTGATGAGTGCTTGGGCTGCTTTCTCATCACCGTGTACCTTGACGGCCTTTGCCAGGATTGTCAGGAATTCCTTGCGGCCCTCCTCGGTGAGGCCAGCCACGAAGTCGTGGAGCAATTGGGCGACGACCACCCAACGTGTTTGCGGTTGCCACTGCTGAACTTCGCGCACCAAGTCCGGAAGACTTGTGCCAGCAGGAGGCCCTCCCAGCCGGGGCCAGTGCTCCGTATAGCGCTCCAGCAAGGTGTAAAGGCGGGCCGAAGCGGGGTCGGCGAGGATCTCCGCGCGTAAGAAGTCCGCGCGCGCTCGTGCTTGCCTGCGGGCTAACGTGTCCAGCTCGTACTCGCGGCGAAGCTGGTCCTCCTCTTGAGCGTGCTCCTCACGCCTCCGGTCCTCTTCCCGCTTCTGCTCCTGGCGCCGACGAGCCTCTTCGAGGGCGTACCCCTGGCGCATTCGCTCCGCCAGGAGAGCAGCCTTCTGAGTGGAGCCATCGATCGTCAGGCGGACATGGCCGTCCAGTACCTCGACGCCGTACCCCGTTAGCGGCAGCAGCGTTCGCAAGGCCGCGTTGATGTCCTGCTCGGCAGCGTCGCATCGTAATATGTCGCATGATGCTGCGGCCTTGTCCACGATGTCCCGGACGAGACGCGCTGCGTCGTGCGGTTTGCCGGGGGTACCCGTTTGCTCTGCCCGCCACGTCACATATACCTGCGTGGTGAACCGCAGCGTTGGATCACTACTGACCGGTCGGTCGGTGAACGTGTAAGTCCACGTGGGGGGCGGGAGCAGAAGTTGCTCGGCCGGCGCCTTTGGCCGCAGCCAGGGAATGTATCGCCTCACGCGGCGCCGGTCCCCTCGAAGCTGGCGCCGTCCTCGCTAGAGTCCTCCTGCTCCTGCTCCTGCTCCTGCTCCTGCACCGCGGAGTACAGATCCTCGTCGAGGAGGGCGCCCAGCTCCTGCCGCACTGCCTCTCGTTCCTCAGAGAATGGGCGATCTTCTCCTTGAACCCAGCCGTACGCGCAAGCGCGTAACGTCTCACGTAAGACTCGCCCCTCCTCTGTCCCGCGTAGGTCAACAGCCTTCCGCAGGGAATGAAGAATGAGGTCTTTCAGGGGACGGTGCCGCAGGGCCGCGTCCAACCAAAGGAACACCGCCATGTCTACTTGCCTTGTCCCGGCTGGCCCTGGTCCCTCCCTCAACAGGGTCCGCCAGCCCTGGACCAGGCCATCTGTCGATGGACGGAATTCCTCTCCATCTCCATAGTCAGGATTGTCGAGGATCAGTGGGATGTCGAGACTGTCCGGTCCTGCGGTTGTCGCAAGAGCAGCGAAGGTCTGGCGACCGACGGTGTCCTTAATCTTGTCGTTTCCGCACCAGTCAACGATGTCCTTGAACAGCAGGGGCCGCACCGACACATCTGCCCAGAGAGTACGCACAGCGTCTTGCAACGCACCTGCCACTTCGGGATTCTCTGCGGCATACCGCAGGCACCGCAGTGCCTTTCCGGTGTGAGTGCGGCCAAATTTTCCAGCGCAGACAGATACGACGGCCAATGGCAGAGCAACGCCTGTTTTGCGGCTCGCCCACCCCCGCAGCATCGTGTGAATGTACGGAGCGCTAACAGGATTAACGGCTGCGTCATCCAAGAGATCGGTGGCCAGGGGCCACAGTCCCTTCTTGGGGTACTTGTGCCACGCTTTGACGATCTCCTCCAGCGGTTCCTGGCGGCGGTGGCGAACCGCCCAGCGAACAGCGAAATCTCCGACTCTCTCAGCTAGCGCCCGCCGATAGTCAAGGCCGACGCTCTCCATGGTCAGTTTCGGTTCGGTTAGGGGTGCCTGTGCTAGCCACTCCAGGAACGGCACGCGGGCGAGCGGGCGGTCGGTCCAGAAGTACTCCAGAGCGGCGTCGTCCCAGTGTGGGCGCCGGAAGGTGAGTACGCCTTCCTTCGTGCGGTCCGCGTGGATTGCCCGGGTCATAGCGATCACACCGGGCGCCTTCTGCCCTGTGACCTCGACGTCGTCCCCTTCAAGTAGCTCGCTGAGATCGGCGGCCTTGGCATAGATGTGGCTGATAGGTGCTCCGCGTAGCACAGCAGCGGTCACCAGAAAGTTGCGTTGGAAACTGGTTCGGCCCGCCTGCTCGTGCCATCTATGGAGGTCGTCCTCCCAGTTATCGCGAGCGGCCGCGACCTCGGCTACTTGCTCGGCGATCGCCCCATCGGTGTCGGCTGCGGCTTCGGCGCGACGTCGCTGCAATGCATCGAGGCCCACGGAACCCTCATCGATGGCCCGCAAGGCAGTCCTTCGAGCCTCGCGCATGAGTTCCACAATTCGCAGAACCTCGGTCGGACTTTGACCTTCCAGCAGGGCTTTCATCGTCAGATTCCTGAGCCAGGAAGCCACCGGAAAATCGGGCTCCTCGGCACGCAGCCATCGTTCCGCGACGTCGGCGGGCCGCGCCGCACCAAGGTCAGGTGCTACGCCCTCCGGAGCTCCGCGGCCGATGCGGCGCCATTGGTCGGGAGTAGTGATCACAATGAGACGACTATGGCGCGCACTGAGGTGCTCCTGGACGTCCTTCAGGTTTGCGCCAAATGAGTCGTGGATCTCGAAGTCGTCTTCATCTGCTGGGAGTTCGAGCACGTATCCACGGTGGTGTTCGCGAGGCAGGCGCTTGGCGGGAAAGATCGAAGCGCTTCCGAACGAGAGCGGCCAGACTTCCTTGATGAGCCCGTCCTCCACGAGGCGGGCCATAAGGGCGTAGGCAGTGATGTTGCGACTCGTGCCAGACGGTCGGCTGAGGATCAGAATGGAGCCCACCGGCTCTAGAAGTGAGTACGCGCCATTGAAGGTACTGCGCTCAGTCTCCGTGAAGTAGTTGCCGCCCTGCGTCGTGTACAGCTCCGCATATACCTCGCGGACAACGTCAAGGTACCCGGCGGAAATCGGCGCATGGGTATCGAGCGTTTGCTCGAAGACGTTCTTCACGGCGATCATCTCGCCATTGTTGATTAGAGCGCGCTGAAAGAGTGCGGCTTGGCGAAAGGCTTCTACCGTGGCTGGGTCTGGCGTCTGTCGCTGGGACCCGGCACCCGACGGGCCTTCTGGCGGCATGGCAGAGTCAACGAGAGCGTCACGCGAAGCCTGGATATCGACTCTGGGTGAGTCGCCGAGAGAAGCGCCATGGACCACTGAGTCGGTGCGCGGCAGCGTGCCTTGTGATCGAGCGTCGCCTGCTGAGTGTGGGTAGCCTGGCCACGAATCCACCGCCGCTGTAGCGCGTTCCTCGCCGTGGATGGTGGGGCCGTCGGCTGACGCTCGTAGCGCTGAACCCTCGAAGACCTCTGCCTCCACGTTTGGAGAGGGCGGGGAAAGGTACGTCCCCATCTCGTCTACGAAGCCGCCACGGGGCGCTGCGATGTCCGTGGGCTGAACCTCGTGCGGCGTCGCCCTTGAGGTTGAAGCTGTCCCGTCCTCTCGGGCCTCCCGAATGGTGCCAGTTGGATGCGGGGACTCGTCGGTGGCCTGCGCTGCTGGTTCACCACCCGCAGGCAGGGAGCGATCTGCAGGGGCCGGCGAGCCCGCCGCGGAATCCCGGCGAGGCTCCGCAGCGTCCCCTGTCGGGTCGCTTGTCGAGGGAGTGGACGAAGCCCCGGCTGCGAACGGCGTAGACGGCTGTCCATCGAGTCGTCCGTACGGATCGGACTCTTGTGAGCCTGGTCGGGCGTTATCGTTCTCGAAGCTCATGGGTGTCGTTAGCCTCAGCCAATTGGTCCGTCGAAGTGCAGCCCGACTTGTTCGCCCGTCTCTGTGATGGTCTTGGCGGTCTGCACAACCCGGACTCGGCCCTTAGCTGTCATCCCCTGCGCGCGGATGCCCACCTGCTGACCTGAAATCTCGTCGACGTGCTGAGAGACTTCGGCACCCGGCCGAGGGCGCTGCTCATCTCCAAACGGGAGTCCGCAGCCATATACCTCTTCAAGATCCCGACGTAGCTGACCCAGGAGATCACGAAGCGCCTCGTCGTTACCCTGCAGCAGGCCCGGGCGCGACAGGTATACCCGGAGGGCACCCTGAGCCTGATTGATGCGCTCGACGCGGGCGTCTGTAAGTTCTGCGGCCCGCACCCGAAGGAGTTCTGCCTGCCCAGCCACGCGCTCCGGCTCGTCGATCGCGACACGGCCGGCCCGCCGGTCGAGTACGGCACCCGCGCGGTCGAACAAGAACTTGACCGCTTCGGTCAACACCGTTCCGGCAAGCGCCGGAAAGGCCATCGGATCCATGATGCGTCCCCTCCCAGTCCCCATCACACCTGATCCGACATGCGATCCCACAGGGCCGGACCAACGGTAAGATCGTTACTCACAGTATGTAGATGATCACCGCGATGGAAGTCTCAATCAGGCCAGATCGAGCCGTGGGAGGCAGAACTGTCCGAAGTGCTGCGCTGACACCTCTTACGGGCGGCACGGTCCAGGCGCGAGGTCCAGCTCAGCGCCGCAGCCGAGAGATACGGCCATTACGGACAGCCCATGGCGCAAGTCACTGCGGTCTACTGCTTGTAGGCCCAGGTTTGGCCGGTCTGCCGGTATTGCTCTACCGGGATGGGCCCAATCCCGGGTCGCATACGTGCGGTATAGAGCAAGCCCTCGAGGTGGTCGACCTCGTGGTGGAGCAGGCGGGCGAGTCCCCGTTCGTAAGTGGTGGCTGTCCGCTGGCCGTCGAGCGTGGTGGTTTCCACCGTGATCCGCAGTGGTCGGGGGACTACGCCTCGGACGTCGAAGAAGGAGAGGCAGCCTTCGTACTGCTCATCCGTCTCATTGGAGCGGTCGGTGATGGTCGGGTTGAGCAGGACGATCGCTGGTGCTCCGGGCTCCGCCGGCTGGACGATGGCGGCGGCCCGGCCGATCCCGATCTGCGGTGCCGCAATGCCCATGCCTTTGGCGAAGGGGTGGACCTGGCCGATGCGCTCCATCGCGGTGAACAGCTTCTCGACGACCTGCTCGGCGGCCTCGCGCTCGGTGGGCAGGTCGAACGGTCGGGCGGGCTCGGCGAGGACGGGCGCGCCCTCCTGGACGACGCCGAGGTCACGCATCTGCTCGCTGGGCCGCACCTGGATCACCTGAACTCCCCTTGGGTCGTGTCGCGTTCGGGTCGGGCCCGGAAACGCCATTCCAGACGGTATCGGGCATGGAGGGCGGGCGTGGACGTGCTCCAGGAGAAGACCCGCAGACCGCCCTCCTCACGCCGGATCGGGGCGGTCCGCAGCGGCACCGCCTCAGCGGTCATCGATGTCTCGGTACCCCACACCGCTGGGTCGAGGTCGACTGGGAAGGCGAGTTCGACTTCCAGGTGCTCGGTGGGGAGGCGGACCGCGCGCTGGAACCAGCGGCCCCACTTCTCCTCACCGACCGAGTAGGCGTACTCGATCCATACCGACTCGCCTGGGTACAGCGGGAAGCGGCCCTGCTCGTTCTCGAAGAGCAGCCAGACCTCCTTGAACGCGTCGCGGTCGTGCTTGGCCTGCCAGCGCATCGCCTCCCCGCGGCAGGTCGCGGTCAGCGCGAGCTCGTCCCAGGTCAGCGGGTGCTCGCGGTAGTGCGCATTGGAACGCTCCGGCTCGCCGGGGTAGCGGTCCACGCTGATGCGGATCAGGTAGCGGGTGATCGGCTCGCTGCCGGTGTTCCGCAACAGCCGGCGCATCGTCAGCCGGTAGCTGGAGCCGTCGAAGTCCAGGCGGGCGGCGTCGTGCTCGACGATGATCGCCGATCCGGTCGCGTACGGCTGCTCTGCTCGGCGGGGCGGCGGCGGGGCGGCGCCCGGCGCCGTCCGGTTCCTGGCCGCCTCGTAGTCCAGCCAGCGCTTCCACAGGGCCTTGCCCGCGTTCAGGGTCTCCTCGGCCCGGCGGGCGAAGTCCTCGGTGGGCTTGTGCCGACCGGACTCCACATGGCTCACGTACGACGGGTCGAAGCCCATCTTGATGGCCAACTTCCGCTTGGACAGGCCCCGCACCTCACGCCAGTGGGCGACCTCCGCCGCGAACGCCTCGGCGGCCTGCTCAACCGTCAAGACCTCGTCCCGCGCGTCCATCAAAGCCCCCGCCCTGGCTGCCGGATGAGATGAATGAACCGTGAGTGATCCCGATTCATCATTCTGTCACGGTCCTGATCGCCAGTTTCCTTCTTTTACCGACCCGGGTCGAGCCCCGGGCTCCGAGAAGGAGGGTCACACGCGATGCGCCTGCTCTACCTGCTCAACGTCTCCAACTCCAGCCGACTGACTGCCGACTCCGGCTTCACCTTCGCCGACCTACTCGCCCCGGCTCTGGCGGATGCCGGGGTGGAGGTGACCATGGCCTCCCCGGTCCCGGCCGGCGACGAGCGCGTGCACTTCACCCGGACCGCCTCGCCGGCCACCAAGTACCGGGCCCGGTTCGACCCGGGCATGGGCGCGATGGTGCGGCTGTTCCGCCGCCATCGGCCCGAGGTGGTCGTCGCCAACCAGATCGAGGCCGCACCGGCGATCCGGGCCGCCCTGCTGGAGGCCGGGGTGGATGCGCGGATCGTCGGCTACTGCCACTACCTGCCGTTCTCCTTCACCGACACCGGCAAGCTGGAGCTGGACCCGGCGATGGACGACGGCGGTTTGGGCCGCAGCGTGCTGCTGGCCTTCGCCGCTGGCCTCGCGGCCTGCGACCGCGTCCTGGTCCACTCCTCCACCGCCGCCTCCTGGACCAGCGCGGCCGCCGCCTGCACCAGCGTGGAGCTCGGCGAGAAGCTGCACGTGGTCCCCGCCCCCAGGGACGTGCGCCTGGTGCGCGACCCGGCCGACGTCACCCCGCCGGAAGGGAGGGCCACCGGCATCTACAACCACCGCCTGTACGCCCACTACGGCACCGCCCGCTTCACCCAGCTCGCCCGCCACCTCGTCGCCGAGGCCCCGGTGCGACTGACCGTGATGGACCTGTTCGGCACCCGCAGTGCCGAGCGGATCCGCCTGGATCCCAGCCCCGAGCGGAACTTGGAGGAGCTGGCGGCCGTGGACGGCGTTGCCATCGCCTCCGACCGCGGCGACCGCGTCCGCTACCGCAACCTGCTGGCCGGTGCCCACTTCGGCATCGCGCCGTTCCGGCCCGGCTGCCCCTGGTCCATGTCGGTCATCGACTGCCAGGCGATGGGCCTGCCCGTGATCGGCCCGCGCAGTGGCTGGCTGGCCGAGCACATCGACCCCGAGCTGCTGTTCGACACCGACGACCAGGCCGCCCGGATCGCCGGACGGCTGGCCACCGACCCGGAGTTCTACCTGCTGCACGCCAAGCGCGCGTACGCCTCCACCATCGACCTCGCGCCCGCCGCAGTGGCCGCCCGCTACCTGGAGGCGATCAAGTGAGCGGCTTCGACACGGTCCAGCTTTCCTACGACGAGCCGTTGGCCGACTCCCTGCACACCCGCCTGGCCCGGGTGCTGGGCGGCAACGTCAAGCGCCTGCACGGGGTGCGCGGGATGCGCCGCGCCTACCGGCTGACCGCCGAACTGGTCGACACCGACCAGTTCTTCCTCGCCGACGGAGACTTCGCCATCGACCCCGCCTTCCCCGCGGCCACGGTGCAGCCGCTGTCCGAGGGGGTGTCCATGCGGGTCTGGCGGGCCGTCAACCCGGTCAACGGCCTCACCTACGGCTACGGCGGCCTCAAGCTCATCCGCACCAGCGCGCTACGGGAAATGGGCCAGGCGGTCGATGTGCTGGCCGCGCTGCCCGGACGCGTCGAGTTCAGCGAGCACACCGCCGGCACCACGCTCTTCAACCAGAGCCCGTTCCACGCCTGGAAGGCGGGCTTTCGCGAGTGCGCGATGCTCGCACGCGGCAGCGAGTACGGCATGGCCGACGCCTCCGCCCAGGAACGCATCATGGCCTGGACAGCCAGCCAGGATGGCGACTTCGCCCACTACGCGGCTGCCGGTGCCCGTGACGGGTGCGACTTCGCTCACCTGGCGGCCCGCGACCCCAAGCGGTTCGAGGCGCTCAACGACCCGAACTGGCTGCACCGGCACTTCACCGCGCTGCACGGCGAGCAGGCGATCGCAGGATGAGCGCCAGGACCGGGCCGCTGGTCCTGATCGAGCCGTACGCCCACCTCGGCGGCGGGCACCACCAGCGCACCCTGACCGCGCTCGCTGCCGCCCGCCCGGGTGCTGTGGTCATCACCCCGCAGGGGATCGCCGACGGCCCCGGTCCACTGCTGCGGAGCGGCGCCTGCATCGCCGCCGGACCGGTGGGCCCGGCGGCGAAGGCCCTGCGGGCCGCAGCACGCTCGGCGGAAGGCGTCTCGACCGCCGGCCGGCGGGCCTTCCGCTCACGGCGCTGGCCGCTGCCGCTCCGCCGACTGCCGCACCAGGTCACCCTGATCGCCCGCTGCCTGACCGAAGCCGCGTGCCTTCGCACTGCCCGCCGCCTCGCCCCGCAGCCTGGGGCGGTGTTGATCCTCAGCGCGAGCGAGGCCCTGCACGGCGTGGCCGCCCTGCTCGGCGGCGGCCGACACCTGCGGTTCATCCACGAGCTCGTCACCACCGAGGACCGGCCGCTCCGCTGGTTGGGCCGACTCGCCGTGCGGGGCGAGAAGCGCGTGGTCGCGCTCTACCCGACCACCGCTGTCCGCGACCAGCTCCAGCGGCGCTTCCCCCACCTGCCCGCCCGGGTGCGGGCGTTCGCGGTCGACGACGGTCGGCGCCTGACCGAGGCCGAACGCGACGGCGCCCGCTCTGCCTTCACCATTCCCACTGGTGCGACGGCCGTGTGCCTGGTCGGCGGCTGGTGGCCGTACAAGGACCTCGCCACCGTCGACGCCGCCCTGGCCCGCATCACCGAGCCGCTGCACGTCCTGGTCTGCGGCACCCCGCTGGACGACGCGGTACTCGAGCGCTGGCACCGCCTGCCCCGCGTCCGGGTCCACACCGTGCCCGGCCCGGTCGGCGAAGACGTCCTTCGGCTCGTCTACGCTGCCGCCGATGCTGCCCTGGTGGCACGGCGTCCCGGGACCGGCAAGGAATCGGGGCTGGTCATGGACGCCGCCCGGCTCGGGGTGCCGCTGGTCGTCTCCGACCACGACCCGGACCTGACCGAGCGGCTGGCCGGACAGCCCTGGACCCGGCTCTTCCCGGCCGGCGACCCGGACGCCCTCGCCAAGACCCTGGACCAGCTGGCGGACGGGCCGCCCGCCCGGCCGGGGCCGCAGGCCCCGGCGGCGGTGGGCCTGCTGCCGGCCTGCGAGCAGGCCGCCTACCTCACCGAGACGTACACCGACCTGGTCAAGGAGTACCGATGACGACCGCCGCCCCCGCCCTGGTCGCCGTGATCGGCCCGGTCGAACCGGCCCTGCTGACCGCCTGGACCGCCCACTACCGCGCGCTCGGCGTCGAGCGCTTCCGCCTCGCCTTCCACTTCGCCGAGCACGTCCCCGACGCCTGGCGCCGCCAGCTGCTGGACACCGCCCAGAGCCTCGGCCTTCCCACCGGCCAGGTCAGCACCGGAGCGTGGCACGAGCACACCAACACCGAACTGCGCGACGCGCTGCGGGAGCAGGCCGGCCCCGGCTGGCACCTGCTCGCCGACTCCGACGAGTTCCAGACCTATCCGGCCCCACTCGGCGAGATCACCGAGGCAGCCGAAGAGAACGGCTGGGCGGTGGTGGGCGGCTTGATGCTCGACCGCGTGGCCGCTGACGGCCGACTCGCCCTCTGGCGCCCCGAGACCGGACTCGACCGCGCCTTCCCGCTCGGCGGCCACCTCACCCACCGCCTCCTCCAGGGTGACCCCCGCAAGATCGTCCTCGCGCTCTCGGACGTCGCCGTGGCCTCCGGCAACCACCGCGCCCCCGGCCGCAGGCCCGATCCGCACACGCTCGCGTGCGTCCACCACTTCAAGTGGCGCGCCGGCGTCCTGGACGACCTACGGCGCAGGGTCGACCGCTTCGCCTCCGGCGCCTGGACCGAGCACACCCCCGCCGTCCGGACCGAGGCCACCCGCCTGCTGCAGCACATCGACCGCCACCACGGCCGCATCGACGTCTCCGACTCCCGCCTGGCCTTCCGTCACGTCACCCTCGACCGCCTGCCCGACGACTGGGCTACCGAAGCCGCCCAGGTCCATGCCGCCTGGCGCCCGCTCCGTCAGAGCCAGCCCGGCTCCACGATCTCCTCGCCCTCGTCCTGAGGCGTCTCGAACCGCGCGAAGAAGTCGTCCAGAGCCTCAGGGGTCACGATCAGCGCGTTCGCGTCCCCCCGCTGGTTGCGCTCGGCCAGCCTGCGCAGTAGCTCGTCCCGATCGACGGGGAAGTACAGCAGCCGCCACCGACCGCCGGCCGACTCCACCAGTTCCTTCATCGCGTCGCGGTCCTTACGCGGCCACAACCCGTGGTCCCACACCACGTCCCGGCCCTCGGAGACCAACTCGACCAGCCGGGAGTGCAGCTCGGCGACGACCGGGGCCTCCTTCTCGAAGTAGGTGTTCTCCGGGTAGTCGACGCCGTACCGACCGTGCCGCTCGTGGACGACCTCGTCCACCGACAGCCGCACCGCACCCTGCGGCTCCAGCTCCCGCTGGGCGTAGGTCGTCTTCCCCGAACCGGTGAGCCCCACCAGCAGGAACACCACCGGGCCACTCTCGGCCACCGACAACTCCCCTCACCACCGCCAGCGTTCACCGGCAAGTCTGCCACCACGGCCGTCTCCGTGAGCCGTGTTCCGCACCCTCCGCCACCCGAAGGACTACACGCGTGCCCGCCTCCGCCCTCGCCCGCCTGCTGCGGGCCTACGTCCGCCACGCGCCCGGAACAGTCGGCAAGGCCGAGCTAATCGACCGTTTCCTCGACGACCACTTGCGAATCCGTCCCCTCCACACCACCGCCCGGCTCCGCTCGGGTGACCTGGTCACCGTCACCACCAGCGACGTCATCCAGCGCTACCAGTACCTCTTCGGCGAGTGGGAGCCGAACCTGAGCGCCTTCCTGCGCGACCGCCTGCGGCCCGGGGACACCTTCATCGACGTCGGAGCCCACCGCGGCGCGTTCAGCCTCCTGGCCTCCCACGCAGTCGGACCGACCGGCCGCGTCATCGCCATCGAGCCCACCCCGCAGTTCCACGACGACCTGACTGTCGCGGCCACCACCAACCACCGCGCCAACATCCGCGCCGTCCGCGCTGCCGCCTCCGACCTCACCGGCACGCTGACCCTCTACCTGGAGGACCCGGCCAACCTCGGCCACACCACCGCCATCCGGCCCCGCCACGTCCACACCACCTTCCACGTGCCGGCCGCACCGCTCGCCGAACTCCTCGGCCAGGCCGAACTCGACACCGTGCGAGTCATCAAGATCGACGTCGAGGGCGCCGAGGCGGCGGCGGTCAGGGGGCTGCTGCCCGCGCTGCCGCACCTGCGCGAGGACGTCGAGCTGGTCGTGGAAGTCACCCCCAAGCTCCTGGCCAAGCAGGGCGAGAGCGCCGCCGGGATCATCGACAGCCTGCGCGAGCACGGCTTCCACGCCTACACGCTCACCAATGACTACGACCCGGCCACCTACCCCCAGGCCATGCGCCGACCGCAGCCGCCTGCCCGATGCACCGAGACCCCGGAGCACATGACCGACCTGGTCTTCTCGCGCACAGACGCTGACCGGCTCACGCTCGGGCGCTGAGCACCCATGCCGCCCTAGCTGCGGAGCCAGTCTCAGCCACCCGCCCGGACCACCGAAATCCTCCGGCACTTCAACAAGGAGTGGGCACCGTGACCACTACCAGCGTGATGAACAGCCGCAATGCGGTCAGCGTGATCGTCCACGACCAGGACACCGACATGATCGCCGCCGTGCTCTACGCCGCCCGCAACTGGTCCCCCCAGCCAGCCTGGACCGTCCCCGGTGGCAAGGTCGAGCCCGGTGAAGCCCTGGACGAGGCCGCCGCCCGCGAGCTCAAGGAGGAGACCGGCCTGCTCGTCGACCCGGCCGATCTCGTACTCGTCCACGTCATCCACGTCGAGCAGGGCTTTGACCAGGCCGGGCAGTTCGTCCTCTTCGTCTTCGCCACCGACCGGTGGACCGGCGAACTGACCAACACCGAGCCGGACAAACACCTGGCTGCCCAGTGGGTCGCTGGGGACCGCCTTCCTGAGCCCGCGTTCCCGACAGCTACGCAGGCCCTTGCCACGTACCGGGATGGAGGTCCCTCCTTCTCCCGCTACGGATGGTCGACCACCACGGCGTGATAGGCGGGCGGGGCGCAAGGGCGGTTGCCAGTACCGGAACCTCTGCCTGACCGACGCTCTACGGGCGGCCACCCAGCGGGTAGCCGCCCGTAGAGCTGTTGGTCTAGTCCCAACGCCGTGTAGATAGAGCCTTGGGCGGTTGCGTCAAGTCGCCTGAAATGGGACGGAGCTCCTGCTAGAACCGTGTCGGCCAAGATC
>NZ_JBICZB010000100.1:0-24181 GCF_043201815.1 Kitasatospora sp. NPDC048296 | reverse complement strand
ACTCCAGAACCACTGAAGCCAGAATGATCAAGAGATCGCAGAGCGGCTCGCTTTTGATCCGCCGTCCGTGGTCCTCGATTCACCCGCCGCCGAGAATGGTGATCCCGAGGCGGTGCAGCTCCGTGACCACTGGGATCGCGTCCATCACCTCGCGGCGCGAGAAGCGGCTGACGTTGTAGACGATCAGCACCTGGAAGAGGCCGGCCCGGGCGTCGGCGAGCATCTTGTCGAAGCCCTCGCGCTCGGCGTCGGGATCCCAGCCGGAGATGCCGATGTCCTCGTAGTGGCGCCCAAAGGCGCCCCAGCGCGTGGACTCCTCCTCGTTCTTCGTTCGCTGGGTCTGCGGTGACGCCTCCGTCCGGTCCGGCTTCGCCGAGGACTGCCGGACGTAGCTCACGGCGATCTGCTCGATGGCCGCGATGAGCTCGGGGTCCACGTCGGCGGCATGCCGGGGAATGGTTCGTACAGGTGCAGACACGCGCTGGAGTCTATCGACCTGATGTGCGAATCCCGTGGGCCTCCCCGAGGGTGCTGAGCTGGGTAGCTGCCGCCGGCCTTCAGGCCGCGGCGACGAAGTTCTGTCGTGCTGATGTGTGAACACCGAAGGCGTTGCCGAGGACGACGTTGGCGGTCTTGCGACCGACCCCGGGCAGGGTCACCAGATCGTCCAGCCGGCCCGGGACCTCGCCGCCGAACTCGTCGCGCAGCGCGATCGAGAGGCCGATCAGCGACTTCGCCTTGTTCCGGAAGAAGCCGGTCGGGCGGATGATCTCCTCCAGCTCCTCCGGGTTCGCCGCCGCCATGTCCTCGGGCGTCGGGTACCTGGCGAACAGCGCCGGGGTGGTCTGGTTCACCCGCAGGTCGGTGGTCTGCGCCGACAGCACGGTGGCCACCAGCAGTTGGAACGGGCTCTCGAAGTCCAGCTCCGGATGAGCGTACGGGTACAGCTCCGCCAGCTCGCGGTTGATCCGCCGGGCCCGCCGTACCATCGCCAGCTGCGACTCCGGCTTCCTCGGCTTCACGGCGGGCTTCGAGGCCGGTTTCACGGCCGACTTCGAGGCCGGTCCTACGGCCGACTTCACGGCTGCCCGCTTCGCGGTCGGCTTCTGAGCCGCCGCCTTGGTGGGGGCCTTGGTCGCGGTCTTCCGGGCCTTGCTCTCTGCCATGCACGAAGGCTACGCCGAGCGGCGCACCGCTTGGGGCCGATCATGCAACGGAAACCGCCCTGCCGGGGACGCCGTTCTCCGGTGACAGCGGTTCGGCCGGGACGGAGATCGGATGGTCAGGCCCCTGTCAGCCGAGGACACGGCCGTCGTGCGGCCGGGGCCGCTCGCCCCGGGCCGGCGCGTCCGGGGTGGTCACCGGAGGGCGCGGCCGATGGTGCCCTCAAGGGTGTTGAGCAGCCCGGCCAGCGCCTCGGCGAGGCGGTCCTGTTCCTCGGGGGTGAGACCGGAGAGCAGCGCGCGGTCGTACGCGACGAGTTCCTGGATCAGGCCGTCGACCAGCTCCCGCCCGGCGTCGGTGAGCGAGAGGTGGGCGACCCGACGGTCGCGGTCGTCGGGGCGGCGACTGACCAGAGCGCGTTCCTCCAGCAGCCGCAGGCGCTTGGTCACGGCGGCGCCGGAGGCGAAGCTCTCGCGGGCCAGCTGGGTGGGGGTCAGCTCGCGCTCGACCCGGCGCAGGGCGCCGAGGATGTCGAACTCGGCGCGGGTGAGGCCGGCCCGGGTGAGCGGGTCGGGGGTCTGCTGGAGCAGCGCGGCGCAGCGGTTGATCCGGCCGAGGACGGCGATCGGGCCGGTGTCCAGGCCCGGGTAGGCGCGCTCCCACTGGCGCAGCACACCTGCGACGACGTCCTCCACGTGCGCTGCTCCCGTTCCGCGACCGACCCGTTCGTTCGATCCTAGACGGCGCGCACTCCGGCGCCCCGGCGCTCCAGCAGGGCCGCCAGCAGGTGGTGGGCGTGCCGCTCGGTGTCGGCGGCGCGCTGGTGCGGGAGGGCCGGTCGGCGCCACTCTCCGGTCGCGGTGTCGGCGGCCTCGCGCAGTTCCAGCAGGGCGGTGGCCAGCCCGGTCCGGGCGGTCACGGCCTCGGAGCCGGCCGCCGCGACGGCGGACCGGGCCTCGCGGGTGGCGGTCTCGGCCCCGGCCAGGGCGCGGGAGAGCCGGGCGGCGGTACGGCGGTTGGTGACCAGCAGGCAGGCGGCGAGCCCGGTGAGCGCGCCGACGCAGGTGTCCAGCCAGCGGTCGGCGACCAGGGTCCGGGCGGGTTGCAGGCCGGCGAACTCGGTCATCAGCAGTGCCATCGCGGTGACGAAGACGGTGGCCAGCCAGTAGCTGCGGGCGATCGTGGCCTCTGCGCCGAACTGGCAGATCAGCCCGAGCACGATGAGCGCCACGGGGCCGGAGTGGGCGAGCGGCAGCGCGGCGGTGAACAGCGCCAGGCCGAGCAGATTGCCGAGCACCCGCTGCAGCGCGCGCTGCCAGGAGAGCGTGCTGTTGGCCTGGAACACCGAGGCCGCGGTGACCACCGCCCAGTACGGGCGGCCGACGCCGAGCGCCAGCGAGAGCCAGCCGGCGGCGGCGCAGCCGACCGCGACCCGCAGGCCGATCGGCAGCAGCACCGAGCCGGGCCGCAGCGAGGCACGCGGCGAGGGCCGGGGGCCGGGCCGGCGGGCGCGCAGGTCGGCGGCCTCCGCCTCGGTGAGGTCCAGCAGCGGCAGGGCGCGGCCGCGCCGCAGGTCCCGGGCCCAGGCGGCGTACCGCTCCGCGGCCGCCGGCCCGGCGGGTGCGGCGAGGGCCGCCTCGGCGTGGACGAGCAGCCGCTCGGGCGCGTCCCCGAGGGCGCGCCGCCGGGCCGGGGAGGAGAGCGCGAAGCTGTGCCGGGCCGCGTCGACCGCGCCGACCAGGGCGGTACGGGCGGCGGCGTCCGGCGCGCCGGGCGCGGTGCGCAGCAGTCGGGCGGCGGCTTCCAGCGCGCGGGCGGTGGCGATCCGCTCCGGGCCGTACGGGCGCAGCGTCGCGGGGGCCATGCAGACCAGCCAGGCCAGTGCGGCACCGAGCACGGTGAGCGCCAGGTGCGGTGCGAGGTCGGGGAGCCGCTGGGGAACGAAGGCGCAGCTGGCGGTGGTGAAGGTGATGATCAGGCTGCCGGGCGGGCCGATCCGGGCGGCGTCGCAGAGCAGCTTGTGCAGCGCGGCGAGCGCGGCCGCCACCGCGACCAGCACGACGGCGTCGCGGGTGAGCGCGGCGGCGGTGAGGGCGGCGCCGGTGCTGAGGACGGTACCGAGCAGCACGGCGGCCAGCGTCCGGGCCCGGGCGCGGTAGGGCAGGCCGTGCCCGTACAGCGCGCCGAGGCCGCCGGCCGAGGTGTAGAGCGCGAGGTCGAGCCGGCCGAGGGCGAACAGGGTGAGGTTGAGGGTGCCGAGGGTCACCACGGCGCTGAGTGCGGGCTTGTGCCAGCCGTCTCCGGGCGGACCGACCCGGAGAGCCTTTCGGAACTGGGCGGTTGTGGCCATGCAAAAAAGATTAGCAGGTAATTTACCCATGAAACATATCCCCGCGAGGAGGCACCCGCGCCCCCGGCTCAGAACTCGTCGAAAAATTTTCCGACGAGAGCGATGAGTTCTGCGGCGAGCCCCGGTCTACCCCTGTGACCGACTCGCTCGACAGAAGGAACACCCCATGAACACCGTGGTCTCCACCGACGGCACCACCCTCGCCTGCACCGTCACCGGCTCCGGCCCGGCCGTCGTCCTGGTGGACGGGGCGATCGGCCACCGCGGCTTCGACCCGGGCGTCGCGGTCGCCGAGCAGCTCTCGGCCCACCACACCGTGTGGGCCTACGACCGGCGCGGCCGCGGCGGCAGCGGGGACACCGCGCCGTTCGCCGTGGAGCGCGAGATCGAGGACCTGGCGGCGGTCATCGCGGCCGCCGGAGGGTCGGCCCGCGTCTTCGGCATCTCCTCGGGCGCCGCACTCGCGCTGCGGGCCGCCGCCGCGGGCGTCGGCATGACCCGACTGGCCGTCTACGAGCCGCCCTTCAGCACCGAGGAGGGGCAGAGCGAGCGCTTCATCGGGTACGTCACCGAGCTGGAGGCGGTGCTCGCCGAGGGGCGGCGCGGGGACGCCGTCGCGGCCTTCATGACCTTCGTCGGGATGCCCGGGGAGATGGTGGACGGGATGCGCTCCGCCCCGGTGTGGCCGGTGTTCGAGGCGGTCGCACCGACCCTGGCGTACGACGCGGCGGCGCTCGGCGCGCGGACCGGCGCGACCGTCCCGGTCGACCTCCTGGCCGGGATCACCGTGCCGACCCTGGTCCTGGACGGCGGCGCCAGCCCGGAACTGCTGCGGGCGCCCTCCCGCGCGGTGGCGGCGGCCGTGCCGGGCGCCGAGTACCGGACGCTGGCCGACCAGACCCACGAGGTGGCGGCCGAGGCGCTGGTGCCGGAGCTGCTGAAGTTCTACGCCTGAGGCCTGGAGCCGGGCGGCCCGGGGGAGCCGGGGGACCGAAGAGCCCGGGAGTCCGTGAACCCCCGTTCACATCCGCGTCCTAGTCTTCTCGCGATCTGATCATCTGCGAGCGAGGGAGCAACGAGGAAGCATGGAGCAGAATTTCACGGACTTTCAGGACATCCCCACCACCACCCTGGCCGATGTCCTGGGCCGCGCCCAGGTGATGGACATCGGCCTGCGCCCGCTGTGGGCGGGCATGCCCCGGGTGGCCGGACCGGCCTTCACGGTGCAGTGCCCGCCCGGCGACAACCTGATGCTGCACGCGGCGATCTACCGGGCCGAGCCCGGCTCGGTGATCGTGGTGGAGTCCGGTGACCTGGACTACGCGCTGGCCGGCGGCAACGTCTGCGCCGTGGCGCAGCGTCGGGGCGTCGCCGCCTTCGTGGCCGACGGCCTGATCCGCGACCTCGGCGAGGTGCGGGAGCTGGGCTTCCCGGTGGTCGCCCGGGGCGTCATCCCGATCCCCGGGTCGAAGAAGCGGCTGGGCACCCACGGCGCCCCGGCGCGCTGCGGCGGGGTGCTGGTGGCGCCAGGCGACATCGTGGTGGCCGACGAGGAGGGCGTCGTGGTGGTGCCCGCCGCCGACCGGGCGAAGGTCCTGGACGCGGCCCGGACCAAGCTGGCCAAGGAGGCCGCCGAGACCCTGGACGGCTGGGAGGCCGCCCACCGCGCGCGGATCGACCGGAGCCTCGCCGAACTGGGCTTCACCGGCTGATCCTGCAGCCGGTACGGCCCCACCGGGCACCGGCCCGATCGGCCCCAGCCTCACCAGGCACCGGCCCGGTCAGTACAGCCCGTTCAGCTCGCCGAAGCCGAGCGCCCCGTCGAGCTCCGTCAGCGTCCCGGCGCCGAGCAGCTCGACGGCGGCGCGGCGGGCCGCCGTGTACGCGAGCTGGGCGAGGCCGGTGCCGACGCTGATTCGCCGCACCCCCGTGGCGGCGAGTTCGGCGACGGTCGGCCCGCCCGCGACGGCCATCGCGTTCACCCGCAGCGGGGTGCGCTTGCACAGCTCGGCGAGGGCATCGAGGTCCAGCAGCCCGGGGACGAACAGGCCGTCCGCGCCCGCCTCGGCGTAAGCCTCGGCCCGGACCAGCACGTCGTCCAGCCCGCCCAGCCCGAACAGGAACACGTCGGTGCGGGCGTTGACCAGCAGCTCGGGCAGTCCGGCGGCGGCCGCCGCCGTGCGGGCGGCGCGCAGCCGTTCGGCCTGCTCGGCCACCGGGAACAGCGGCCCGCCGCCGGCCGTCGAGTCCTCCAGGTTGACCCCGGCCGCGCCCACGGCGACCAGCTCGGTCACGGTGGCGGCCACATCGGCGGGCAGCGGCCCGTATCCGCCCTCGGCGTCGACGGTGACCGGCAGGTCCACTGCCGCGACGACCCGCCGGGCCGCCTCGACCGCCGTCGCCCGGTCCATCCGCTGGCCGTCGCCGTGCCCGAGCGACCAGGAGACGCCGCCGCTGGTGGTGGCGATCGCCCGGGCGCCGGCCGAGGCGATCACCGCCGCGCTGCCGGCGTCCCAGGCGTTGGGCAGGACGAGCACGCCCTCCTCGACGAGCCCGCGCAGTCGCAGCGCCCGCTCGCGGGCCTCGGCGGTGGTGGACGTGCGCCCGGTGGTGCTGGCCATGGGTGTACCGGCTTTCGTACGGATCGGTGGGGACGCAGGAATCCTGCGCCCGGGCCGGGCGGGCCACCAGTGTTTAAGCTGGGGCCGAATCTTCCGAAGGGGGCCGCGGATGCGGACGGAACTCCACTTCTCCGCGCAGGACTTGGCGCTGACCCGGTTCGCCGTCAGCCCGATGCAGGAGGTGGTGACCAGCCTGCGCGCCCTCGCGCACTCCCCCGCCCCCGCGCTGCACCGCCGCTGGGCCGGGCAGGTGCGCGAGCGGCTCGCCGACGCCGGGCCGGACCGCGGCCGGCTGGCCGCGATGGTCCCGCCCGACGGCCACCTGCCCGACTTCCTCAACCCCGCCCCGGCGGGCTTCTCCCCCACGCTCGCCGAGGAACTGGCCGCGGTCACCGCGACCGGCGCCGGACAGGTCCGGGCCGACCTCGACATCGTGGCCGCCGAGGCGGGCGGCCGGCTGCCGGCAGCCCTGGAGCCGCTGTACCGCGACCCGGCGGCCCAGCTGCCCCGGCTGGCCGCCGAGATCGAGGCGTACTGGGAGCTGGCGCTCGCCCCGTACTGGGCCCGGATCCGCGCGCTGCTCGCGGCGGACGTCTTCCACCGCTCCCGGCAGGCCGCCGAGCACGGCACCGCCCGGATGCTGGACGAGCTGCACGGGACGGTCCGCTGGGACGGCACCGCGCTACGGCTGGAGCGCCGGCACTGCGCGGTCACCCGGCTGAACGCGGGGGCCGGACTGCTGCTCCTGCCCTCGGCCTTCGCCTGGCCCCGGGTGCTCACCCGGGTGCTGCCGCCGGACCCGCCTCAGCTGATCTACCCGGCGCGCGGCACGGCGACCCTGTGGGAGGACCGCCCGGGCACCGCCGCGCGCACCGACGCGCTGGCCGCCGTACTCGGCCGCTCCCGGGCCCGGCTGCTGGCCGAGCTGGACTCCCCCGCCTCGACCACCGAGCTGGCCCGCCGCACCGGGCTGTCCCCGGCCGCCGTCTCCCAGCACCTCACCGCCCTGCGTACGGCCGGCCTGACCAGCGCGCACCGGGCCGGGCACACCGTCCTCTCCGCCCGTACGGCGGTGGGCGACTCCCTGTTCGATCCGGACGGCCAGGCGTTCGACAGACCGACGGTCGCCGGGCGCCCCGCCCGATGACCCGCCGGTACGAATGGCCCCGCACCGCACCCCCGGACACACCCCCTCCTCATATGATCGGAGCGACATGCGCCATGCTTGGTGATGCAGAACACTGAACGGAACTTGCGCCGGACGGCCCACCCGCCGCACGGCCGAGAAGGAGGAAGCACGTGGACGACGTTCTGCGGCGCGCCGCACTCTTCGCGGCACTCGACGACGAACAGGCCGGCGAGCTGCGCGCTTCCATGACCGAGGTCACCCTCGCCCGTGGGGAGTCGCTGTTCCACGAGGGCGACCCGGGCGACCGGCTGTACGTCGTCGCCGAGGGCAAGATCAAGCTGCACCGTGCCTCGCCGGACGGCCGCGAGAACATGCTCGCCGTGCTCGGCCCCAGCGAGATGATCGGCGAGCTGTCGCTGTTCGACCCGGGCCCGCGCACCGCCACCGCCAGCGCGCTGACCGAGGTCAAGCTGCTGGGCCTGGGCCACGGCGACCTGCAGCCCTGGCTGCACGCCCGCCCCGAGGTCTCCATCGCGCTGCTGCGGGCCATCGCCCGCCGACTGCGCCGGACCAACGACGTGATGTCCGACCTGGTCTTCTCCGACGTGCCCGGCCGCGTCGCCAAGGCCCTGCTGGACCTGTCCCGCCGCTTCGGCGTGCAGTCCGAGGAGGGCATCCACGTCGCCCACGACCTCACCCAGGAGGAGCTGGCCCAGCTGGTCGGCGCCTCCCGCGAGACGGTCAACAAGGCGCTCGCCGACTTCGCCGGCCGCGGCTGGCTGAAGCTGGAGGCGCGCGCGGTGGTCCTGCTGGACGTCGAGCGGCTGTCGCGCCGCTCGCGCTGACACCGTACGAACGCTGAAGGGCCGGTCCGGGCGGACCGGCCCTTCGCCGTTCGCGGGCCTCGGCCCCGCTCGTTCGCGGGTCAGCCCTGATCGGGGATGAGCCCGTGCTCCTCCAGGTACTCCAGCTGGGCCCGCACCGAGAGCTCGGCGGCCGGCCAGAGCGCCCGGTCGACGTCGGCGTAGACCCGGGCGACCACGTCGACCGCCGTCCGGCAGCCCGCCTCGACCGCGGTCTCCACCTGGGCGAGCCGGGTGGCCCGGTGGGCCAGGTAGTAGTCGACGGCGCCGAGCGCGTCCGCGAGCACCGGGCCGTGGCCGGGCAGCACGGTCCGCACACCGTGGTGGGAGGCCATCGTGTGCAGGTGGCGCAGCGAGTCCAGGTAGTCGCCGAGCCGGCCGTCGGGGTGGGCGACCATCGTGGTGCCACGGCCGAGCACGGTGTCGCCGGTGAGGATCGCGCCGTCGTCCGGCAGGTGGAAGGTCAGCGAGTCCGAGGTGTGGCCGGGAGTGGCGACCACCCGCAGGTCGAGGCCGCCGACGTCCAGGCGTTGACCTCCCACCAGGCCCTCGGAGCCCAGCCGGTGCGCCGGGTCCAGGGCCCGCACCTCGCTGCCGGTCAGCTCGGCGAAGCGGACCGCGCCCTCGGAGTGGTCGGCGTGGCCGTGGGTGAGCAGGGTGAGCGCGATCCGCTGGCCCCGCTCCTCGGCGAGCTCGACCACCCGGCGCAGGTGGCCCTCGTGCAGCGGGCCCGGGTCGATCACCACCGCGAGGTCCGAACCGGGCTCGGAGAGCAGCCAGGTGTTGGTGCCGTCCAGCGTCATCGGCGACGGGTTCGGCGCCAGCACGCACAGCGCCCGAGGGGTGGCCTCACCGCCGATCGCGGCGGCGGGGTCACCCGGCAGGAGTCCGCTCATGCGCACCTCTCAACAGTTCGCTCGCTCCGCTTGCTCAACGGCCGCCCTCGCCGTCGCGATGCAGGGCTCGCAGCGGCAGGGCCCGGACGAGGGCGCGCTGGGCGACCTCGACGAACGGGACCTGGTTGTCGCAGCCGGGGGAACGGGGGATCAGTCGGCGGGCGGGCAGCTCGGGGGCCGTCCGGCGAGCCACGTCGTTGTGGTTCATCGGGTGTCGGTCCTTTCTGGTCGGCATCTCTCGGTGCGGTCGGGAGTCCCCCTGTGAGGGCTCCTCGGGTGAGGGCTCCTCGGCTCAGGAATCCTCGGGGAACTCCCCGTCGATGGTCAGTTCGTCATACCCGGGCCAGCGGACCGTCATCCGGTCTCCCCGGACCTCGGCCCGGCCCAGCACCGGCTCCAGCACCCGGTCGGCGGCCGCGGTCACCGCGTCGGCGGCGGTCCGGACCGGCGACAGCTCGCGCAGCACCGTCACGGTCGGTGGCAGCATGCCGAACCGGCCGTCCTGGTGGCCCTTGACCGCCTCGGCCGGCGTCAGCCAGGCGACCCGGTCGGCCTCGCCGACCTCCAGGGCCGCGCGCTGGCCGGGTGGCAGGGCGGCGACGAAGAACCAGGTGTCGTAGCGCCGCTCCTCGAACTCCGGGGTGATCCAGCGGGCCCAGCCGCCCAGCAGATCGCTGCGCAGCACCAGGCCGTGGTCACGGAGGAACTCGGCGAAGGACAGCTCGTGCGCCTCCAGCGCGGCCCGCTCGGCGGACCAGTCGCGCGGCTCGGCGACGCTGTCGGCGTCCGGGCCGGCCAGCAGCACGCCGGCCTCCTCGAAGGTCTCGCGCACCGCCGCGCAGACCACCGCCCGCGCCGTCCGGGTGTCCACCCCGAGCCGGTGCGCCCACTCCTCGGGCGTCGGCCCCGCCCAGCCCGTCTCGACCTCGGCGTCCCGCGGGTCCACGCCGCCGCCCGGGTAGGCGTACATCCCGGCCGCGAAGGCCATCGAGGTGCGGCGGCGCAGCAGGTAGGCCTCCGGCCCGGCGGCGGAGTCGCGCAGCAGCACGACCGTCGCGGCGGGCCTGGGCACCGGCGGGGTCAGTTCGCCGGAGTCGACCGCCCGGATCCGGGCGGGCCAGCCGGGCGGCATCGGGAGCGTCGTTGCTCGATGGTCCATGCCCGGATGCTAAGCGCACGAAGGCGGGGTTGGACAGGCCCGACCCCGCCTTCGCGATCACACTCAGCTGGTCTTGACGCGCACCTGGAGCTCGACCTCGACCGGGGCGTCCAGCGGCAGCACCGCGACGCCGACCGCGCTGCGGGCGTGCACACCGGCGTTGCCCAGCACCTGGCCGAGCAGCTCGCTGGCGCCGTTGACCACGGCGGGCTGGCCGGTGAAGTCGGGGGCGGAGGCGACGAAGCCGACGACCTTCACGACCCGCTCGATCCGGTCCAGGTCGCCGATCACCGACTTGACGGCGGCCAGGGCGTTCAGCGCGCAGATCTGCGCGAGCTCCTTGGCCTCCTCCGGGGACACCTCGGCGCCGACCTTGCCGGTGCTCGGCAGCTTGCCGCCGACGACCGGCAGCTGGCCGGAGGTGAACACGAACTCGCCCGACAGCAGGGCCGGCACGTACGCGGCGACCGGAGCGGCCACCGGCGGCAGGGTCAGACCCAGCTCGGCGAGCTTCTCCTCGACCTTGCTCATGCGTTCTTCTCCCGCTTGAAGTAGGCCACCAGCTGCTCCGGGTTGGGGCCGGGCACGACCTGGACGAGCTCCCAGCCGTCCTCGCCGAAGTTGTCCAGGATCTGCTTCGTGGCGTGCACGAGCAGGGGTGCCGTCATGTATTCCCACTTGGTCATGGCCAGACTCTAGACGAGCCGCCCCGGCGATCGCCGCCGCACCGGGCCCGTCTCGTGGGCCGGGTCGGATCAGGTCGCGGCGTTGGGGTGCGTGCATCGCACGGCGGAGGAGGCGGGCAGCTCCGGGCCGAAGGCCGGAGGCGGAGCCACTGCGGTGGGGGCACCTCCCCGCCGAAGGCTGGGGGAGCGCCGCGAGCCCGGGCAGGCCCGCGAGACAGGCCCGGTCGGGCGGCGTGTGAGGTGGGGCACAAAGGGGGCACGATTCGGTCCCGGCACCCCAGGTGCTCCGGGTATCGGGCGCGCTCCCTGGTTACTCTCGCGAGAGGGCACCCTCGTGAGGGGCGCCTCTGTCGGTAGGGGCACCCTCGTCTCAGGGGCATCCTCGGCGGAGGGGACGCCCGTAGGACGGAGACGGACGGAGACGGAGCGTGGCACGCACCCCCGGCCAGGCGGCCCGGCGCGACCCCGACTGGGAAGGTGTCCGGCTGCACGTGGTCAGCGGCAAGGGCGGCACCGGGAAGACCACGCTGGCCGCCGCGCTGGCGCTGGCGCTGGCCGCCGACGGCGGGCGGGTGCTGCTGATCGAGGTCGAGGGACGACAGAGCATCGCCGAGCAGTTCGGCATCGCCGCCCTGCCGTACGAGGAGCGCCGGATCGCCTCGGTCGCCCGCCCCCAGCTCGGGCTGCCCGCCGGGGAGGGCGCGCCCGGAGAGGTCTTCGCGCTGGCCATCGACACCGAGCAGGCGCTGCTCGAGTACCTGGAGATGTTCTACAAGCTCGGCCGGGCCGGAAAGGCGCTGCAGAAGGTCGGCTTCGTCGACTTCGCCACCACCATCGCCCCCGGCGTACGGGACGTGCTGCTCACCGGCAAGGCCTGCGAGGCGGCCCGCCGCAAGGGCCCGGACGGTCGGCGCCGGTACGACGCGGTGGTCATGGACGCCCCGCCGACCGGGCGGATCACCCGGTTCCTGAACGTCAACTCCGAGGTCGCCGGGCTGGCCCGGATCGGCCCGATACACACCCAGGCGCAGGCCGTGATGCGGGTGCTGAAGTCGCCGGAGACCGCGGTGCACCTGGTCACCCTGCTGGAGGAGATGCCGGTGCAGGAGACCGTCGACGGCATCGCGGAGCTGCGCGAGGCGAAGCTCCCGGTGGGCGGGGTGATGGTCAACATGGTCCGGCCGCCGGTGCTGGACGCGGCGGCGGTGGCCGCGGTGGACGGGGACCACCGCGAAGAGGTGGCGCTGGCCCTCGGCGAGGCCGGGCTGGGCGGCCGCTCCCGCAAGCCGGAGACCGTCCGGGCCGCGGTGGAGCCGCTGCTCGACCCGCTGTTGGAGCAGGCCAGGGAGCACGCCGAGCGGGTCGAGCTGGAGCGCGAGCAGCGCGCCGACCTGCAGCAGCTGCGACTCCCGACGTACGAACTCCCGCTGCTCGGCGAGGGCGTGGACCTCGGCGGGCTGTACCGGCTGGCGGGCGAACTGAAGCGGCAGGGGGCGGCATGAGCGAGCGAAGCGAGCGGACCATCGAGCGGTGCGGCATGTGCGGCATGTGCGAAGGGCCTGCCGAGCGTAGCGAGGCAGGCGCATGAGCAACGGGGTACGGAGCACCGGAAGGCGGCTCGCGGTGGACGAGCTGATCGACGACCCGAAGACGAGGATCATCGTCTGCTGCGGCTCCGGCGGCGTCGGCAAGACCACCACCGCCGCGGCGATCGGCCTGCGGGCCGCCGAGCGCGGCCGCAAGGTCGTGGTGCTGACCATCGACCCGGCCCGGCGGCTGGCCCAGTCGATGGGCCTGAGCGAGCTCGACAACACCCCGCGGGTGGTCAAGGGCGTCACCGCGATGGAGGGGGCGCCGCTCTGCGGGTCGGACGAGGGTGGTGGCGGGCGACGGGCGGGAGAGCTCCAGGCCATGATGCTCGACATGAAGCGGACCTTCGACGAGGTCGTGCTGGCCCACGCCGAACCCGAACGGGCCCGGGCGATCATGGAGAACCCCTTCTACCAGTCCCTGTCGGCCGGCTTCGCGGGCACGCAGGAGTACATGGCGATGGAGAAGCTCGGGCAGCTGCGCGCCGCCGAGGAGTGGGACCTGATCGTCGTGGACACCCCGCCGTCCCGCTCGGCGCTGGACTTCCTGGACGCGCCCAACCGGCTCGGGTCCTTCCTGGACGGACGGGTGATCCGGATCCTGACCGCGCCGGCCAAGGTCGGCGGCCGCAGCGCGATGAGGTTCCTCAACGCCGGAATGGGCCTGCTCACCGGGACCCTGGGCAAGATCTTCGGCGCCCAGCTGCTCACTGACGTGCAGACCTTCGTCAGCGCGATGGACTCGATGTTCGGCGGCTTCCGCGAGCGCGCCGACCGCACCTACCAGCTGCTCAAGGCGCCGGGCACGGCGTTCCTGGTGGTGGCCGCGCCGGAGCGGGACGCGCTGCGCGAGGCGGCGTACTTCGTGGACCGGCTCGCCGCGGACCGGATGCCGCTGGCCGGGCTGGTGCTCAACCGGGTGCACAGCACGGGGGCGCCGCAGCTCACCGCGGAGCGGGCGCTGGCGGCCGCCGAGGCCCTGGAGGAGAACGGCTCGGAGCACTCCTCGCCCGACGCGGAACTGCTCGCGGCCGGGTTGCTGCGGCTGCACGCCGAGCGGATGCAGATCATGGGGCGGGAGCGCCGCACCCGCGACCGCTTCGTGTCGGTGTACCCGGACGTGCCGATCGTGGAGGTGCCGGCGCTGCCGGGTGACGTGCACGACCTGGACGGACTGCGGGCCATCGGGGACCGGCTGAGCGGCGCGGCGTAGTCACCCCGGGGGGTGCCCGGCGCGGTCCGACCCGACTGCCGCCGGGCTCAGCCCGCCTGGGCGTAGTCCGTCAGTATCACGCCGGTCGCGAGGGACTCCTCGTACTCGGTGCGGGCCGTCTCCAGCAGCTTCCGCCACGAGATGACCGTCGGACGACGGCGCAGCAGCGCCCGCCGCTCGCGCTCCGTCATCCCGCCCCACACACCGAACTCCACCCGGTTGTCCAGCGCGTCCGCGAGGCATTCCGTACGGACGGGGCAACCGCTGCACACCGCCTTCGCGCGGTTCTGTGCCGCCCCCTGGACGAACAGTTCGTCCGGATCACTCGTGCGGCAGGCGGCCTGCGCACTCCAGTCGTCAACCCAGCCCATCCCGGCGCCGTCCTCTCCCGTATTCGAGGCTCCCCCACGGCGGCAACGGCATATTCACCGTTGCCAGTTGAGGACGTTACGGAAGAACGACAGCTTGCAACAGCCCCTTCGGGCTCAATCTCGAATGACCCGATTGGACTATGGGTATCGGTCAGCTCACTCGTTGGAGTGACCGCAGGTCGCAAGCCTTGCCAAGTTCAATGCCCGCACTCTCGCCACAGGCATCGTCACGGAGCGCCACCATTCACTGGAACACAGCAGGCCCCAGCCGCCTCAAAATCCGGACGAGACCGGGTAATTCGGGCAAGTCTCCCCACTCACAAGAGTGAAGGGTGCTGACGCACCGAAGCTGTCGCAAGCTTGTGACAAGCCTAGGCGAACACCTGCCCCTATGGGTGGGATTCGGGGACGTAGGGTTCTCCTCATGGCACCGAAGCGCCCACAGGCACCCCAGCCCCCAGGCAACACCGGAGCTCCGCGCCGCAAGCGCAGCGGATCACCGTTGGACCACGTCGGCAACGGCGTGAAGTTCCTGGGCGTCAGCGTGCTCTCCGGAGTCCTGCTGGCAGGCCTCGCCCTGCCCGCCGTCGGCGCCATCGGGCTGACCGCCAAGGACACGGCGGAGAGCTTCCAGAACATCCCTGACGACTTCAAGACCCCGCCGCTGACCCAGGCGACGCAGATCTTCGACGCCAAGGGCGGCCTGATCGCCAAGGTCTACGAGCGCGACCGCACCGTCCTCACCGCCGACCAGATGTCGCCGTTCATGCGGCATGCCCAGGTCGACATCGAGGACGCCCGGTTCTACGAGCACGGCGCCGTCGACCTCAAGGGCGTCCTGCGCGCGGTCGGCAAGAACGCGGAGAGCGGCACCGCCGCCCAGGGCGCCTCCACGCTGACCCAGCAGTACGTGAAGAACGTCAACGTGGAGAAGGCCGGCGACGACCAGGCGGCCGTCCTGGAGGCTCAGCGCAAGACCCTGGGCCGCAAGATCCAGGAGCTCAAGGTCGCGATCAAGCTGGAGGAGGACCTGACCAAGGATCAGATCCTCACCAACTACCTCAACATCACCTTCTACGGCCACCAGGCCTACGGGGTCGAGGCCGCGTCCCAGCGCTACTTCAGCAAGAGCAACAAGGACCTGACCATCGCCGAGGCCGCCACCCTCGCCGGCCTGGTCCAGAACCCGTCGCAGTACGACCCGGTGCGCTACCCCGACAACGCGGTCAAGCGCCGCAACGTCGTCATCGACAAGATGGTGGAGAACAAGCACATCACCGCCGACCAGGCGAAGGAGGCGAAGGCCGCCCCGCTGGGCCTGAAGTACAAGGACCCGCAGAACGGCTGCATCACCGCCCAGGCCGGCATGGGCTTCTTCTGCGACTACGTGCGCCACGTGGTCAAGCAGGACCCGGCCTTCGGCAAGAACGCCGACGACCGCAAGAAGCTCTGGGACACCGGCGGTCTCAACATCTACACCACGCTGGACCCGGACAAGCAGGCCGCCGCCCAGAACGCCGTCACCAAGAACGTCAACGTGACCGACCCGGTGTCGGCCGCGGCGACCATGATGGAGCCCGGCACCGGCAAGATCCTGGCGATGGCCCAGACCCGCCCGTACGGCCTGGACCCGAACAAGAACCAGACCGTCGTCAACCTCAACGTCGACGCGGCGATGGGCGGCGGCAACGGCTTCCAGACCGGTTCGACCTTCAAGCCGATCCTCGCCGCGGCGGCGCTGGAGTCGGGCATGTCGAACACCCAGGCGTTCCCCTCCCAGAACAAGATCGAGTACCCGCAGATGACCACCTGCTCGGGTACCTGGAAGAACACCGACAAGCCCAAGGCCACGGTGAAGAACGAGCAGGACAGCGAGGTCGGCCCGTACCAGCTCAAGGAGGCCATGGCCCGCTCGGTCAACACCTACTTCGTCCAGATGGAGCAGCAGGTCGGCCTCTGCGCGATGAAGCAGATGGCGAACAAGCTGGGCATCACCCAGTCCGCCAAGGGCGACCAGTTCCAGGAGGTGCCCTCGATGGTCCTGGGCACCTTGGAGCTCTCCCCGCTGACCATGGCGAACGTCTACGCGACCTTCGCCGCCCGCGGCAAGTACTGCACCCCGATCGCGATCAACAAGATCACCACGGTGGACGGCAAGGACATCAAGGTCCCGCAGTCCCAGTGCACCCAGGCGTTCTCCGAGCAGACCGCGGACTCGCTCAACACCGTCCTGCTCAACGTGACCGAGAAGGGCACCGCGGCCGCCCTCGGCCTGGACGACGGCCGCAAGATCGCCGGTAAGACCGGTACCACCGACGAGAAGAGGGCCGCCTGGTTCGACGGCTACACGCCGTCGCTGGCCACCGCGGTCTGGCTCGGCGGCCCCGCCGGCGGCGTCAAGATGAAGAACATCAACATCGGCGGCAAGCACTTCGACGACGTGTTCGGCGCCACCGGCCCCGGCCCGATCTGGCAGATGGCGATGAACCAGGCGCTCAAGGGCACCCCGCTGGAGCCGATCCAGACCACCGACATCCCGGACCCCCAGCCGGCCGCGCCCCCGGCGAACGCCACCCCGCCGGCCGACCCCAACGCCCAGCCGCAGCAGCCGCAGCCGCAGCCGCCGGCCGGCAACCCGCCGCCGCCTCCGGCCAACCCGAACCCCGGTGGGGTGATAGGGGGAGGGTTCAACCTCCCGCCCGGCCTCATCGGCGGCGGCAACGGGAACGGGAACGGCGGCAAGCACGGCGGCGGCAACGGCTGACGGGCCGTCCGCGTGACCGCGCGGTGACGTGACCGCACAACGGTGAAGGGGCGCCCTCCGGTAATCCGGGGGGCGCCCCTTCGGCGTGTGTTCCGGGGCCGTTACGGCCGGCTCGTTCCGGGTCCCGCTACGGCTCAGGCCAGGGCGGCCTTCACGGCGGCGGCGACCCGGCCGCCCTCGGCGAGGCCGTCGACCTTCGGCTTGACCAGCTTCATCACGGCACCCATCGCCTGCGGGCCGCTCGCCCCGCTCTCGGCCACGGCGGCGGCCACGATCGCGGCCAGCTCCTCGTCGGAGAGCTGCTTGGGCAGGTACCCGGCCAGCACCTCGCCCTCGGCACGCTCGCGCTCGGCCTGCTCGGCCCGATCACCCTTGTCGAAGGCCTCGGCCGCCTCCCGGCGCTTCTTCGCCTCGCGGGTGATCACCTTCAGCACCTCGGCATCCGACAGCTCGCGCTTCTCCTTGCCCGCCACCTCCTCGGCGGTGACGGCGGCCAGCGTGAGCCGGATGGTGGACGAGCGCAGCTCGTCCCGGTTCCTGATGGCAGCCGTGAGGTCCTCCTGCAGCTGCTCCTTGAGCGTGGTCATGGGCACGAGTCTCCCACCTGCGGCGTTCGGTCGCTTGCCATTAACCGGGCCCGACGTCGGGCCGGGGTCGGATCGACGTCGGGCCGGGGTCGGATCGACGTCGGGCCGGGGTCGGATCGGTTCCCGTCCGGAGTCCCGGTACGCTCTGTAACCGTTTATCCTGGTTACATGACCGATGGAGAGCGGGAGCCGGCGACCGGCCTGGTCCTCACCACCCCCGGCGGCAGCCGCTTCCTCTTCGACCCCGGCGCCCTCTGCCTCGAACTGCTCCCCACCGGCGGTCCCGGCGACTACGCCCGGTACGAGGTGCTGCACCAGCCCTCCGACCTCGCCGACTGGCTCCCGCAGTCGCGGCTGCGGCTGCCCGCCGAGACCGTACGGATCTCCGCCGACCAGCTCACCGCCGCCCGCACCCTCCGTGACGCCCTCTGGCGGCTGGCCACGGCCCGCGCCCACGGCGACGAGGCCGCCGTCGAGGACCTGGCCGTACTCAACCGGGCCGCCGCCCACCCACCGCTCGTCCCGCAGATCGCCCCGGACGGCACCGCGGCCGCCCCGCTGCCCGCCGACGGGGCGCAGTTGGTCTCCACCCTCGCCCGGGACGCGATCGCCCTGCTCACCGGGCCGTACGCGGACCGGATCCGCGAGTGCGGGGCGCACAACTGCCAGCTGCTGTTCGTCGACACCTCGCGGCCCGGGCGGCGGCGCTGGTGCTCGATGGAGCGGTGCGGCAACCGCAGCAAGGTCCGGGCCCTGCGCGCCCGGCGGGAGGCCGAGGAACCGGCTCCCGTTCCGGGCGTGGTTCCATCCCCAGGGTTGTCCACCGGGCCCGTTCCCGTACCCGGCCACCGGACGTTCACCAGCTGATCCGCCGTCTGAGAGCATGGGCTGATGCGACCGCTGTACTCCGTTCCGCTCGGCGTTGCCGCCGCCGGCGCCGCCTGCCTCGCCTACTCCGTCGGGTACGAGGTACGTGCCTTCCGGCTCCGCCGGGTCGAGGTCCCCGTCCTGCCCCACGGCGCCAAGCCCATCCGGGTCCTGCAGGTGTCCGACATCCACATGGTGAGCGGGCAGGGCAAGAAGCAGCGCTGGCTGAAGAGCCTGGCCGGCCTGCGCCCCGACCTGGTGGTCAACACCGGCGACAACCTCTCCGACCCGCTCGGCGTCCCGGCCACCCTCGACGCACTCGGGCCGCTCATGGAGTTCCCCGGCGTCTACGTCTTCGGGTCCAACGACTACTACGGCCCGGCCCGCAAGAACCCGGCCCGCTACCTCCAGGCCATGCGCAGCGGCGCCCACGGCATGAACAACCCCGACGGAACCGCCCGCCGCGGTATCACGGGCGCCGTCCACAACCCGTGGGAGAAGCTCCGCGACGGCTTCGACGCGGCCGGCTGGCTCGACCTCACCAACACCCGCGGCCGCCTAACCGTCGGCGGCCTCGACCTGGAGTTCACCGGCCTCGACGACCCGCACATCCGTCGCGACCGCTACTCCGAGGTCGCCGGCGGCCCCTCCGCCGACGCCGACCTCTCCCTCGCCGTCGTCCACGCGCCCTACCTGCGCGTCCTCGACGCCTTCACCGCCGACCGCTACCCACTGATCCTGGCCGGCCACACCCACGGGGGCCAGCTCTGCATCCCCTTCTACGGCGCCCTGGTCACCAACTGCGACCTCGACACCCGCCGGGTCAAGGGACTCTCCACCCACCAGGCCGGCGGCCACCGCTCCTACCTCCACGTCTCGGCCGGCTGCGGCACCAACCGCTACACCCCGGTCCGCTTCGCCTGCCCGCCCGAGGCCACCCTCCTCACCCTCACCCCGGCCCCCCGCTGACCAGCACCGGACGCCCGCACGAAACCGGATTTCGTGTCTCGGCGAGCGTCCGGTAGAGTTCTACTCGTCGCGAAGGAGACGGAGCGACAAACCGCAGGACCGGGGTGTGGCGCAGCTTGGTAGCGCGCTTCGTTCGGGACGAAGAGGCCGTGGGTTCAAATCCCGCCACCCCGACCCAGTCCAGAGGGCCCATCGGAGAGATCCGATGGGCCCTCTGGCGTTTCTGCCAGCACGAAAGTACAGCAACCGCCCTGGCCCTCCCCTACCGCCGGCAACGCTTGCTGAGGAAGCGTCGGCGGGCCTGACCCCTTCCACCAGCACTGCCATGTGATCTGAGACACGGTTCGACCAGGATCCGGTCCGCCGATCGCCTGCGGATGCGGACACCAAGGACAGCCGAGTCGGACGGTGCGGGCAGCGAGGATCGCCAGGCAGCCTGCGGGCCGCGACGAGGGCGCGCAGGCCCAGCCCGGCGGCGGGATTCACCGGTGCCGGTCCAGATGGGCGTCGGCGCCGTGTCCGTCGGCGCCGGCCTGTGGCTGCGCGAGCCGACCCGCGTCTGCGTCCGGACCAGCTGCCACCACCAGGCCCGGGTCCGGCTCGCCCCCCTGGAGCACACGACGAGGGCCTCGGCCCGCTGCCGCCCACCGGCACGCACGCCAGCTGGCCGACCGCCGCCACCGAGTTCGTGTGCGGAGCGGCCCGCTCCACCCACAGTCGTGCCAGCCGTCGGCATCCTCGGTCGCGTCCGGATCTCCCAGGCGCCGCAGGCCGCGGGTGGGGTTACTGGTCTGAATGTTGAACTGGCTGCGATCCAGGAAGTTCGTTCACCTGCCCTCGGGCAGGGAGAGCCGCACAATGCCCCGGTTCTCGATCTCGCGGCCTTCCGGTGCGGAGCCGGGCGGCGGCGACGATCGTCCATCGGCGATCAGGCCCTGACCGGCGTGGTCATCCCGGCGCGAGCCCCATGCCAGCCCCGCAACACGCTTCTTCAGGACGAAGACCTCTCATTGCGTTAGGGGTTCTGAGCCCCGGGTATTTTCTTGATATTCCGTCAACGGCACGGAGTCGCCACATCTCCACAATACCGGTGGCACGCACGGAAGTTCGACAAAAGAAGAGATTCTCTTCGAACTGTTGTGTCCGTTCACGCAATACTCCAAACGCGAGAAGGGAATGACTATGGGCAGCATCTGGGACTACTACAACGCCCCGCCTCGGGCCAACCCGGAGCTCGGCCTCAGCGAGCAGGAGGTGCTCGCTGAACTCGCCGAGCAGCAGGAGAGCGACGAGCAGCCGAGCTGACGCCGTCTCGTGCTCCGCTGCGTGAGAACGGTCGCTGCGTGGCCCTCCCCACGGCATACGGCGACCGTTTCCTGCCGTTGCCGATCCGCTCGTGGAAGGTACTGATCACGATGTCCCCATCCGTCTCTTCAAGCCCTCCGACGGAGCTACCGCAGCACGGCGAGCGCGGCGCCCTGTTGGAGGACGCCTGGCGGCATGGAACGGCCGCGGCCTGCGAGCTGGGTCTGACCTCCTCCTTCGCCGCCGTGCCCGCCGACGCACCCGGGGCGTGGTGCTGCACCCTGTACCGGGACGGCCGGGAGGTGCCCGGCGGACGCGGCTCCGGCAAGGGGCCGGAGCCGGCCGCCCGCGTGGGGGCGCTGTTCGAGGCCCTGGAGCACCACTTCACCGCTGCCCTGCCCCCGGCGAGCGAGGTGTTCCTCCACGGCGCCCATGAGATCGCCACCGGTCCGCTGGGTTGCGAGGCGGTGTCGTCCCTGCTCGCCGAAGGCCCGGACCAGCCGATGGCCTGCCTGCTCTACCAGAGCCTGACCGGCGACGAGGACCTCGCCGTCCCGCTGTTCTGGAACACCCCCGACTACCTCGCCGACCAGTGCCAGGCACGCGTCGACTACGGCGACACCTACCCCTATCACTCGGTGTGCCGGTACGCGATGAACAACGGCTGGGCCGCGGGCACCACGCCCACCGAGGCCCTGGTCCACGCCGTCAACGAGATCATCGAACGGGACGCCATGTCCCTCCTGCTCATCGACCAGTTCATCACCCGCACCCCCGACACGCTGCGCGTGCTGGCCCCCGACACCCTCCCCGCCGGGCTGCGGACCCGCCACGAGGCGGCCGAGGACCGCGTGGGAGGACCGGTATCGCTGCTCGAAGCCACCACAGACCTGGGCATCCCGGTCTACTGGGCCTACACCCCCGCTCCGCCCGGAACACCGGCGCGCATCCGAGGCGCGGGCGCCTCCCTGTCTCCTCACTACGCTGTCGAACGAGCGTTGAGCGAGCTTGTCCAGACCCACAGCGCGGCCACCGCCATGCCCGGTGCCGCCACACCCCTCCAGGGGCACACCCGGCGCCACCCGGCGCTGTACCGCTGTCATCTGGCCGACTTCTCCACCGCTCTGCCCCGTGCCGCCACGGTCCCCTTCACCGACCGCCCCGCCCCGGCAACCCCGAAAGCCCACCTGAACGTCCTGCTCCAAACCCTGTCCCGCCGAGGCTTCACGGCCTACACTCGCCACCGCTACGTCAGCGAACACCTGGCCGTCGTCAACGTCGTCGTTCCCGGCCTCGAACGCTTCGTGCTCGTTACCGACGACCAGATCGTCCTGCCAGGACAACGCGGCCTGGCCCGCCATCGACAGGCGCAGACCGCAGTGGCGCCGAGGTAGCCGCCTCCCGCCACCATCCACAGACCACGGCCCGAACGACCCACGATCGGTACACCCCCGGGAACAGCACTCGCGCGACTGGAGCTGGTGACCTTGCCGAAGCAGCTGCCGTTCGACCGGCCCGGTCCGATGAGGGTGGCGCCGGAGTTCCGCGAGCTCCAGGTGTCCGGCGGGATCGCGAGGGTACGTACGTTCGCCGG
Organism: Kitasatospora sp. NPDC048296; assembly: GCF_043201815.1. NCBI lineage: Bacteria > Bacillati > Actinomycetota > Actinomycetes > Kitasatosporales > Streptomycetaceae > Kitasatospora > Kitasatospora sp. NPDC048296. The sequence goes on along the minus strand of NZ_JBICZB010000100.1, from coordinate 2,054 downwards.
GCATCCCGCCTGGCTGGTGACGCGGCGCGACGATGTGGTCCGCATGCTGTCGGACGACCGGTTCGGCCGGGTCCATCCCGACCCCCTCTCGGCTCCTGTCCTGTCCGCGACCGGACAGTTCTACGGGCCACAAGGCACCGACCACGAGCGACTGGAGGCTGAGTTCCGCATCCTGCGGCACGTCACGGCCAACTCCCTGTCCGTGCGCCGGGTCCGGCAGCTGAGGCCTCGGATCGAGGCCCTCGTAGGACGTCGGCTCGACCAACTGGCCGCGGCCGGTGCTCCGGCGGACCTGCACGCCCTGCTCGCCGAGCCGCTGCCCGTCGAAGTGGTCTGCGAACTGCTCGGTGTGCCGTTCGCCGACCGCGCGGACTTCCAGGTCTGGACCGCGGACGTCGTCTACCTGTCCGAGCCCGCGCGCGTCGGCGAGGCGCTGGTCCACCTGAACGACTACATGCGCGCACTGATGGCCCGAAAACGTGCCGAGCCCGCCAAGGACGCGCTCACCGATATGGTCCGCGCCCAGGCCGACGGACTCATTAGCGAGGACCTCGCGGTGCTGTGGTCGGTCGCGCTGCTCTTCGCTGGCCACGTCACCACGGTGACCCGAATCGGAACCGGGGTGCAGTACCTGCTCGCCCACCCCGAGCAGCGCCGGGCGATGCTGAGCAGCCCAAAACTGCTCGCGGCAACGGTGGAGGAACTCCTGAGGGTGAGCCAGCCGGACCTGGGCCTGGTGTGGCGCTGGGCCGTCACCGACGTCGACACCGGGGACGGCCGGATCAACGCCGGCGACCTGGTCCTGTTCGCCAACGGCCCGGCCTGCCTCGACCCGACCACCTACCCCGAACCCGACCGCTTCGACATCCACCGTGCCCAGAACCAGCACACCGCCTTCGGCGCCGGACCCCACCTCTGCGTCGGCGCCACCCTCGCTCGACTGGAACTCCAGGTCGTCTTCGACATGCTGTTTCGCCGCTTCCCCGGACTGCGCCTGGCCATACCGGAGGCGGACCTGCGCTGGCGGGACAGCCAGCTGACCGGAGGCCTGCTCGCGCTGCCGGTCACCTGGTGACGCCTCCGGCCGGCGGTGGGGCGGTCCGGTGACCAGCGGTCCGCCCCTACGTGCTGCTCCGCTCAGTACCGGACGAGCCGTGCCGCAGTCGGTAGCGTCTACCGTCACGAGTGCAAACGCTCGCTGTAGTCAGGCCATCTGGGCGGCGAAACTGCGTGTCTAACTGCGCTACAACGGGTGCGCACTTCGGCGGACGGCCGCGGACGGTCGGGGACCGTTCAGGCAGGTCAGCGATGCGACTTACCCAAGCCGGGTAGGTGTCCGAGTTGCTTCGGGACGAAGAGGCCGTGGGTTCAAATCCCGCCACCCCGACCCAGTAAGACCAGCTCAGGGCCGGTCTCCCGCAAGGGAGACCGGCCCTGACTGATTTTTCGACGCCCTTGGGGGCCGCTGGGGAGTGAGCTGGGAGTGGATCATGGAAGGCCACTCCGGCGCGACTCCTACTGACTCCCTCTCAGCAAGGCGTCGAGCACAGCTACGGGTGAGCGGGGACACATCCGCCGACGGGCGGCGAGCGCCTCCTCCCAGATCCGAGTCAGACCCTCCATGAGTTCGTCGCGCATCTCCTGGGTGACGTGGGAGTAGCGGGCCCCGACAGAGCCGTCGAGGTGGCCCATCCGCTCGTCGGTCAGCACCTTCGGTGTCTTCAGCCAGTCCAGCATCACCTTGTGCGCGTGGCGCTCGCCGTGCGGCGTGAGCCCCTGCGCGATCGGCAGCCAGCAGGCCTCCGCCCGTGCCGCCGCGCCACGTCCCCGGGCAGGGATCCCGGGCCAGGGCTCGGCCAGCACCGGGACCGGGTGCGCCGGCTGCGGGGACTTCTTGGGGTACCACCCCGTCGCCGCGGGCTGGAACAGCCACTGCGCGAAGCCGCTCCGGCGCCAGTGTGAAGTTCCCCCCTGATCTTGGACAGCGGTTGCTTACGCTGCGGGGGTGAAGTCGCGCTGCAGTCTGGCTCGGGTTTCGAGTGGGGTGAGGTACC
>NZ_JBICZB010000099.1:10216-24366 GCF_043201815.1 Kitasatospora sp. NPDC048296 | reverse complement strand
GACACCGAGGCGACGGCAACCACCGAGCCACGTGCCTCCAACAAGTGAGGGAGCGCGGCGCGCTGAAGAAGGAAGGGGCCGGTGAGATTGATCCGTATCACGGCCTCCCAGTCCTCGATCGACAGGTCGCCGACGCCTCCGCTGCGCCCGGTGCCCGCGTTGAGCACAAGCCCGTCCAGCCGACCGTACGCAGCCATGGTCGCGTCCACGAGACCGCGAACGGCGTCGGGGTCGCCGATGTCGGCGGGGTGCGCAAGGGCTCCGGACTCCTCTGCGACACGACGCAGCGGATCGGGCCGGCGCCCGGAGACGACCACGTGATGCCCGGCCGCGCGTAGCAGCCGCGCGGTTGCGGCACCGATGCCAGTCCCCCCGCCGGTGACGATGACAACTCGCTGGTCCGTCATTGCCGTTCAGCCCTCTCGAGTGATCGCCTGGAGTCTGAATGATCATACGCATACGTTTCTACGGTCGGACGAGGCCGCCCATCGAGCCGGACAAGTCAGCGGACAGGTCCGGGGACTACGCCCTACGACACGATGAACTGATCGCTGATCAGGTCAGTCGCTGCCGCCCGTGCGGGACGGCGGCGATCAACGCGCGCCACAGGGGCCACAGCCGCCACACGGTGGCGACGTCGCGCGCTTTGCGGCGCAGCCCGAGGAGGGCGGGCGTGGCCAGCGCGGCGGAACGCAGCACGCCGTGCAGACCCATCAACAGAGGAAGTAGCGCGACGATCCAGGCGGCCCGGGTGGGTATATGGACCAGGCAGCCCAGCCGGAACAGTCCCGCGCAAGCGGTTCCCCCGCTGAACAGTTGCAGGCAGATCCGCAGCGGCCGGTTGTCGCTGCGCTGGCGTTTCGAAACAGCGCCTTGCTGCTTCGGGCGGTTCATGTCAATCATGAGTGCAGTTTTGAGCATGGGGCCCTTCGGCTCGGGCTCTGCCTCGAGCCGCTGCGCAGGAACGCTCAAGCGGGACTGTTCGGGAGGGGGCGCTCGGGTGGGATCGCTCAGGCGGGAACGACCGAACCGCGCGACACCCGCGGCCGGCTCCGCCCGGGCGGAGCCACGGCGCGGTGCGCGCGGTTCGGGTACCTCATTTACCTCGGGTACTTCGGGTGGCGCCGCAGAGGCGTCGGGTCAGCCGGTGCTGCCCGCCGAAGCGGCGATCACCGAGAAGACGTACAGGATCGCGGGCAGCGCCCCGAGGAGCGTGACCACCACGGCCAGCACGGCCACCGGCCGCCGCGTCCCCCGCAGCATCCACACGAGGGAGCCCACCAGGGCGAAGAAGGCCAGGGCGACGACCCCGGCCGTGAGCAGAGCGGACGTCTGAACTTGCATGCTGTTCGGTCCTTTTGAGTGTGACGTGTCCAGTCCGATTCGTTGCACGTCGCACGGCGGACGGAGCGGAATCCGCGAACCCCTTGGTAGGAGGGGTGAACCGTCCGTTCGCACGACAAGGCTGACGCTAGCTCAGATCCAGATGCCCGCAACAGTGTTGGGGGAAGCACGAGAAGGCGAGATCCCTCGGGCTACCACCCCCGAGGGCTCCCACCTGCAACGGACGTCGGACTGGACGAGTCACACGACGTCTGCGTCCAGTATCCCCGCAAGGGCTAAACAGGAGCGAAACGGCTACTCTGCCAGGGCACTTAACGACTGCTGAGTGCTCTGTTAATGTGCCCGGGTGGCGACAGACCTTCAGTTCCTCCTGCTGGGACCGGTGAGCGCCCGCCGGGCCGGCACCCCGATCAGCCTCGGACCGCCGCAGCGCCGCGCCCTGCTGGCGCTGCTGCTCCTCGCCCGCTCGCAGGCCGTCCCGGTCGCCGTGATCCGCGACCGGCTCTGGCCCGCGGGGGCGCCCGCCACCGCCATCGACGCCATCCAGGTGCACGTCCACCACCTGCGCCGCCGGCTCGGGGAACACACCCCGGCCGGCGCCCCGGCGACGGAACTGGCCGGCTACCCGGGCTACTCCCGCGAACAGGCCAGCTACGCCCTGCACATCGACGCCGAGGCGGTCGACGCCCTCGTCTTCCAACGGCGGGCCGACCGGGGGCGGGAGCTTGAGGACAAGCGCGACTACAAGGGCGCCCTGGAGATGTGCATCACCGCCCAGTCCCGCTGGCGCGGCGAACCGCTGGCCGACCTGGAACCCACCCCCTACGTACGGGCGATCCGCCAGGGGCTGGTCGACCTCTGCCAGGACGTCCGCACCAGGGCGGCCCGGGTCCGGATGAGGACCGGCGCGGTCTCCGACGCCGTCGTCGACCTTCAGCAGCTCAACCTCGAACACCCCGGCAACGACGTCATCGTGGTGCTGCTCTCCACCGCACTCTTCCTGACCGGCTCCCGCCGCCGAGCCCTCGCCCTCCTCGACGAGGAACTGGCGCGCTGGGAGCAGCAGTACGCGCGAGTACCGGAACAGCTGCGGCGGCAACGCGAACTGGTCCTCTCCGGCGCGCTGGAGGAACAGTGGTGACGGTCGACGCCCGGCTGCTCGGGCCCGTGACCCTGACCGTCGACGGCGCACCCGTCAAGATTCGCGGCGCCAGCGGGCGCGCCCTGCTCGCCGCCCTGCTGCTCGCACCCGGGCGACCTGTCGGGCTCGAACAGCTCGTCCTGGACATCTGGGGAGACGGGGCCGCGCTGAACGCCCGGGCACAACTGCACACCGTGGTGAGCCGGCTGCGCGCCGCACTGCGCGCGGCCGGAGCCCCGTTCACCGTCACCCGGCACGCGGGCTCGGAGAGCTACGCGCTCGACATCAACCCCACCGACTTGGACCTCACCCGGTTCCGGGCGCACCTGGCCCGGGCTCGCGAAGCCCTCGCCGAAGGACGGCCTGGGCAGGCCTCCACCCTGCTCCAACGCGCCCTGGACTGCTGGAGCGGACCGGCCCTGACCGGCGTCCGGGCACACGGGCGACTGGAGACCGAACGGCGCCGGCTGGAGGAACTCCGCCTGGAGGCACTGGCCCTGCGCAACGACGCCGACCTGCGGGACGGCCGGGCCGAAACGGTGCTGCCCGAACTGCGGGCGCTGGTGGCCGCGTTCCCCGAGGACCAGCGGTTCCGCGGCCAGCTGGAGGAGGCCCTGGAGCGCTCGGGCCGGGCGGTCGAGGCCTGGCGGCTGCGGCGGGACGGGAGCGATGGCGGGCAGGCGGCGGTGGCCGTGGCGGCTGTGGTGGCCAAGCAGAAGACCGAGCAGCCGTCCACCGAGGAGGAGCCCCGGATCTCGCTGCTCGGCCCGGTGCAGGCCTGGCTGGGCGGCAACCCGGTCCCGCTCGGCTCGCCCCAGCAGCAGGCCGTGCTCGCGATCCTGGCCGCGCAGCTCGGCCAGCCGGTCACGACCGAAGAACTCGTCGAGGGCCTCTGGGGGTACCACCCGCCGGCGCAGGCCGTCGCCGCGCTGCGGACGTACGTGTCACGGCTCAGGGCGGTCCTGGAACCCCAACGGGAGGTGCGCCGGCCGGCGAGCCGGCTCGTCAGCGTGAGCGACGGCTACGCGCTGCGCCTGCCACGGCAGAGCGTCGACCTGCACGTCTTCGAGGAGGGACTCGCCGAGGCCAGGGCGGCCCGGACAGCGGGGGACCACGCCGAGGCCGTCCGGGCGGCCACCGCGGCGCTGGGCCTCTGGGAGGGCGGCGTCCGGCCCTTCGTGAGCCTGCCCGGGCCCAGGATCGACGCGCTGCGGCTCAGGCTGGTGGAGAGCTGGGTCGCCGGGCAGGAGCTCCGCTTCGAGTCCCGACTGGCCCTGGGCTCCGGTGCCGAGCTCGTCGCCGAGCTGACCGGGCTGACCCGCGAACACCCGCTGCGCGAGCGGCTGCGCGAGCTGCTGATGGTCGCCCTCTACCGGGCCGGCCGCCAGGCCGAAGCACTCCGCGTCTACGCCGACACCCGGAAACTGCTGATCGAGGAACTCGGCGTCGAGCCGGGTACGGGGCTCGCGTCCGTGCATGCCCGGATCCTCTCGGCCGACCCTTCACTCCTCCAGCCGGTGCCGAGCCCCCACCGCTCGGAGCCACCAGCCCCTCCGGCCCCGCCCGAACCGGCACAACTCCCGCCGGGTGTCGCGGACTTCACCGGACGGGCGCAGCTGGCCAGTGAGCTGAGCAGGGCCCTGCTCGAAGGAGCTGCCGAGCCGGTGGTCCAGGTGCACGTGCTGTGCGGGATCGGCGGGGTGGGGAAGAGCACGTTGGCGGTGCACGCCGCCCACGCCGTCCGGGCCGAGTTCCCGGACGGTCAGCTGTTCGCCGATCTGCGGGGCGCGGGTGGGACGCCGGCCGATCCGACGACCGTGCTGGGTGACTTCCTGTACGCGCTGGGCGTGGTCGAGGCACCGGACTCGTTCGAGCAGCGCGTCGCGCTCTACCGTTCCCTGATGGCCGGCCGGCGGATGCTCATCGTGCTGGACAACGCCTGGGACGCAGACCAGGTACACCCACTCATTCCCGGAGCGTCCGGCAGCGCGGTGCTGGTCACCAGCCGCTCACGGCTGTCCGCGCTGGCCGGGGCGTCCATCTCGGACGTGGAGGAGTTGACCCCGGAGGAGGCTCTGGCGCTGTTCTCCATCATCGTCGGCTCAGCCAGGGTCGCCGCCGAGCCGGAAGCCGCCTATTCGGTGGTCATCGCCTGCGGACTCCTGCCGCTCGCGGTGCGGATCGCCGCCACCCGGCTGGCGGCCCGGCCGCGCTGGAGCGTCAGCGACCTGGCTCGGCGGCTGGCCGACCAGCGGCGTCGGCTCGATGAGTTGAGGCTGGGGAACCTGGCGGTGGAGACCACGATCGGGCTTGGCTACGACCAACTGTCACGGGAGCAGGCGCGAGCCTTCCGCCTGCTCTCCCTCGTTGACTCGTCCGATCTGCCGCTGTTCGCGGCCGCAGCTCTGCTGGACCTACCGGAGGAGTCCGTCGAGGTCCTGGCCGAGAGCCTGGTCGAGGCGAACCTGTTGGACAGCTACACCCCCGGGCGCTACCGCTACCACGACCTGCTCCGGCTCTACGCCCAGCACCGGAACGAGCTCGTCGACGACACCGACGAACGGAACGCCGCGCTGCGCCGGCTGATCGACGTCCTGCTCGCCACCGCGCGCGAGGCGGTGCGGGAACTCGGGCTGGGCGACGAACTGCCCGATCCGCTCTACGATCTTCCCGTCTCCCCGCTCGCCCTGACCGGCGGGAGGCAGGGCCTCCGGGACTGGCTCACCTCCGAGCGGTACCTGATCCTCGCTGCCGTCGACGCCGCCTGCAGCGGGAGCGGTCCGGTGGGCCCGGCGGTGGAACTCGTCGTCACGCTGGGTGAGTTGCTACCGGACTGGGGCTCGATGCAGCACTTGACGGACCTCCTCCAGCGGGCGGCGCAGTACCAGCGCGGGTCGGCTCTGCTGGCCAGGACCCGTCACCTCCAGGGCGACTTGCACGCCCAGGCGGGGGACTTCGGGGAAGCCGAGGTGGCGTACCGGGAGAGCCTCGGACACCTCGGGCCGCAGGACGGGACACGGCTCCGAGCGATCGTGTCTTTCCGGCTCGCCAATGTGCTCAGCATGACCGATCGGACCGGTGACGCCCTACCGCTCTACGAGAAGGCCCTGGAGATCAGCCGGAGCAGGGGAGCGGTGGCGATCGAGACCCGGATCCTGGCGAACATGGCCACGGCCTACGTGGTGTCCGGGCAGCCCGAGGCAGGACTGCGAGCAGCACGGGGCGCGGTCGAGGCGGCCAGGGCTACGGACAGTGCGGTCGCGCTCGCGCATGCGCTCCACCAGCTCGGCGTCGCGCTCGGCAGGACCGGAGCACCTGGCGAGGCCGTCGACTGCCTGCGCGAGGCGCTGACTCTGTACCGCTCCGAAGAAATGAGGCTCTGGGAGAGCTACACCCTCGCCCGCCTCGCCGCCGCCCTGCTAGCCGCGAACCGGGCTTCGGAGGCCGCCGAAACCGCCACCGAGTCACTCGCCATCGGAGAGGAACTGGAAGCCGCCTACTCCCAGGCCCTCGCCAACGCCGCCCTCGGCGAGGCCCTGCTGCGCCTTGGCCATCCGGCGGCCGGCCTGGACCGGCTCCAGGAGGCGCACGCCGTCTTCACCCGCCTCGGCGTGCCAGAGGCGGGCACGGTGCGCGAGCTCACGCAGCGTGCTCAGGGTCTGTGACTGGGCGGTGTGACGGCCCGGTTCCCTCGTCCTGCCACGGAGCCCACACCCCTGGGCCGGATCAGGCGCCGGGCCAGGAGAAGGAGAGGTACCAGGAGCGCTTGAGGGGTGGCAGGCGGTCGGCGAAGTAGGCGGAGACCTGGGCGAGTTGTGACGAAATCGTCAGTCAAGGTCACTGAAGATCGGTGCGGCGGACAGCGAGAGATGCCGTCATCGGAGACCAGGGCCGCTTTCCTGGATCACGCGTCCCCCTCGTTCATCCGCACCGCTGCCGATGCGGTTAAGGGGATCCTTACCGGGTGCACTGCGACCTGCGGAATGTCCCCGGTGGCGCGTCAGTTGTCCAGCCGCATCGGCAAGCTCAATGAGCAAGGTGGCGAGGCTGCGGCGACTGTTGCCGCTGTGGGACAGGCCCGGCAGAGCAGAGGCGAATGCCTCCGTCAGGGCTGTGCGAGAGAGCGTGCCGCCGCCGGGGGTCCTGGCATGCGGATGTCATTGAGCCGGGTAGCGGCTCGAGACAAGGGTGGCACCGGGTTGTCGTCTGGCGTCTTCATTGTCCGGCCTTGGTCTTGGTGTAGAGCCGGGCGGTGGTCAGGTAGCCGGCGGGCTCGGGGGCCTCGGGGTCGGGTGTGACCCGTGGCCTGGGGACCAGGGATGCGCGCACGCGTTCGTCGACGCGGACGAGGGACAGCCCGCTTCGGGCTTCCGCGTCGTTGCGCAGTTGGATGCGCAGGGGGAACAGCTGCTTTCGCATCGTCGGCATGCTTCCCGAGGTCCCTTTCCGCCGCACGGGAGCGGGCATCTGCGTCCGCCGCCGTCTCTCCGGCCAGCACGTCCCGCGATTCGCGCGACCGCTGGAGGTCGGCGTCGAATTGGGCGACGAACGAGCTGAGGTTCGCCGTCTCGCTCTCCGCGACACCGTCGAGCTTGCGAAGCTCGCCCATGCGGGCACGCCATGCGCTGACCTCAATCCCGCTGACGCGCGTAGCCTCCTGCAAGTCGTGCGCGCCTCCTCGGGCGACAGCTGGGCATAGCCCAGTCCGATGGTGGTCTCCACCGCCAGGCTGCCGACCTGCAGCTCGTCGAGCCGACGACGTTCGCCGGCCAGTCGGCGCGCCAGGTCGGCGACGGTCCACCGCGGTCGGCCAGCCAGCCACGCGGCCGCGGTCCGCACCGCGAGCGATAGGAATCCGCAGGCCGCGACCACCGCAAGGGCGGCCTCCGGCTCGGCCCAAACCCGATCTCTAGTCGAGCAGTACTGGCACCAGATCAGCACGGTCCTCACCCAACACGCCGTTCCTGTACGGCACTTCGCCCTCCACGCAGACCAGTGCACTCTCCGCGGACGCATCTCAGGGGACACTGTTGTCGGTACCAACTCCCGGTTCCGCCTCAAGTACTCTGAGCCCTACGCCGAGGCGCGGCCCGCACCTGGCTGCACGCCGATGCCGAGGTCGTCGGCATCACACACCTCATGCCGACCCAGGCCGCCCTGCAGATCGCAGAGACCGTCAAGAGTTGAGGCCCACCCACCTCAGCCCAACACCGCGGTGTCATCTACCCCCGAGAAGCCTCCCCGTCCCGCAGTCCGAATTGAGCAACAGAGTCCGGAGGGTGCCACCTCCCAGCGTGATCCAGTCCTTGAGGAGCTGATTCACCGCAGGTCGAGGCACCCTTCCTTCGTAGAACTCACACTCTGTCACCAGCACCGGGACGCCTCATGAATGCGTGAGGCTGAACAAGCTGTTGAGTGCATACGGAGAACGGCCCTGCTCCACGGCACTCTGCCGGCGATCCCGAACCACTTGTCGCCAAGGTCACGATACGTACGAGACCAGTTGGACTGTCAGACCGTACGGGTAGCCTGTCGGCTGTGCACGAGATGACGGACCCGGTCGCCGCCCGGCAGGCGGCGAAGGCCGCGGAACGAGAGCGCCTGACACGGGCAGGTGAACGGCGAGAGGGGCAGGGCCCCTCAGGTGTGAGCGGTTTCATCCAGCGCAAGTGGCGGTGGCTCGGTGTCGGAGGCAGTGAGGCCGTCGAGGCCGTGCTTGCCATGCTTGCGGAGACGGTGGCCCTCGCCGGGGTGCCCGAGACGGAGAAGGCAGTACTCGCGCGGGCTCTTGGAGGGGATCTGGACCGCGAGGGCTTGTTGCCGGCGGTTCAGACAGGGCTGAGCCGCCTACCGGCGGCGTCGGTCCTCGGCCACATGCGCAACCTTTGGGGCACCGGAGTGCGGTGGCTCAACGAGGCGGGCCTAGAACGGTGCCGACTGCTGTGTTCGACGTCGCCCGGCCTGGACCTCGTCGGCAAGCGTTCCCTATCAGTCACGGGCGGTCCCGCTTACTCCCTCTTCGCAACTGCGGCCACCCGTGGCGCGATCCCCATCCCCAACCGCTTCCTGGACGGACTTCTCGCCTGGGCTCCTCTGACCGTCATCGACGATCTGGTAGACCGTGGCGGTCTTCTGGCCGAGGACGCGCCCTGGAAAGCGCGCGATGACCAGGAGAGTCTCTACCTGCGCGCGCGCCTCGCGCCGGAGAAGACCACCGACGAGGAGGCGAGACGGCTCGGCTGGCAGGCCTATCTACGCCGACAGTCCTTCATGAGCGGCAAGATGCTCACCCGGCAGGAACCGGACGATCTGTGGGACCTCCTGTACGACGTTGTACTGGACGGAGACATAGCTGCTCTCGATGCACTTGACGCGGCTCTGCCCCGAGCCCAGCAGATCGAATTGCGCGATCTCAAATCGGGCGCTGTGTCCGGGCAATGGCCGCTGAGTATAGGTGAGGACCGCGGGCTCTGGCGCCTGATGGCCACTCTGTGGAAGCCACGGGAGCTCGTCGACGCCGGGCGCAGTCCCTTTTACGCACTCGTCGCCGTGAACCGGGCTTACAACCTGGTCAGGGCCGGCAAGACGGAGGCGGCGGCGCTTCAAGCACACTCCCTCACCCGCGGTGGTAGCAGCCGGAAGGTCCCCGCAGAGCTGGCGCAGGAGGGGCATGCCATCGCCGCGTACGCGGCCGTGGAACAGAGCGAGACGCTCGAATCGGTTGCAGGACGGAAGAGACTGCTCGACTCCGCCGAGGAACACGCCGAGAAGGCTGCGGCGCAGAGTGGTGCCGCAGCCGAACGAAACCTCCGGCTCCTACGTGTGTGGAGGGCGACGAAGCGGAACGACCGCAGTCCGTTCAGCAATCCCTTCCTTGAAATCGGTCTGGATCACGGTGCCGACGGTTGGGAGGAACGTTGCCGGGAGATATTCCGTCACTACGAGGGAGATGCCAAGGCCCAGTCCGCTCTGAACTTGGCCGAGGACCGTATTCGTGGCGCGCTGCGCGAGGAGGCGGGCTGGGATGTCTTCTACCAGTTGCCACTTGACCCGTCGCGGTACGTCATGCCCTCTCAGGTGCCGCGGCATCTTGTGCCTCCGGTGGAGGCCCTGCCGCGCCGGACCCCGATGACAAGTGCCGATGAGTTGGAGGCCATCCGTGCCCGTGCCGCCGTCGAACTCCTCGACGACTTCCGGACTACCGTCCCCCATCTCGACCGCCACAGTTCCCCGCGGTAACCACCGCGCCGTCCGTTTCCTGGTTCACCGCCCCTACCGAACGAAGCAGAGCTGAGCCTGATGTCTGCAAAGAATAAGAAGTCTCCCAGGAGCGAGCGTCCCCGCCGCCGCTGCCCCGCCTGCGGACAGCTACAAACCGGTGCGAGGGGCTCGGAGCCACCCCATAAGCCTGGGGGCCTAGGGCGTCGCAGGGAGCGGAACTCCCAACCGCCAGCCGAGTCGGCGAGGACGGGCACCGTTGTTGATTCTCCCATCCATCCCGACCCAATCGACGCGATGACGGTGATCAAGGGAGTCGCGGAACGCGTACCGAAGGCGCTGGAGGCTGCCGGGGCCGAAGAGGTTCCGCCATCCGGGGTGCTTGCCACGGCCGTGCGCAGGGCGGTACTGGATGAATTCCGTACGCGCGCCCAGTTTGCCGGACGCCTTGCCGAAATCGACGCGCTGCTTTGGTCCCGTGCCGGAGACAGTCGCGAGGTGGTCGAAAGTGCGATGACCGCACATCTGCGAGAACTGCGGCTGCTGCGAGTAACAGCACCAGAAGCAAGCGACCGGTTCGTGGTGACTGAGGGCACGGGAGACGCGCTCGAGCTTCTCAGTCCGGCATACGTGGACGAGTTGACAGGCAAGGTCATTCTTGCGGGACAACTCCGGCGCGTCGCAGGCCCCGCGGCTACGAAGTGGGGGGAGGAAGCATGACGGCAGCCGGAATTGACTTCGGGACCACCAACTCTGTCGCCGCACAGTGGAACGGCGAGTACGTCGAATTGCTGGAAATCGGCGGGCAGGGCCTGGACGCCAACTGGGGGCGCAGGGGGTTCGAGCTGCTCTACCCATCGGTCGTCGGCACGAGTTCCCTGCGGCCGGGCACGCTGTTCGGCTGGGAGGCGAAACTCCGTTCTGAGCAGGCCGTCGAGGCGTGCAAGCGGATGCTGCGGGAGGAACCGTTCGTCAAGCTGGGCGGTGAACGGTTCGCCGCGACGACCGCCGCAGCCGGCGTCTTCCACGCCATCGCCAGGGCCGCCGAGGAGGAAGCCGCCACCGAGATCCGCGAGGCCGTCGTCACGGTGCCCGCCAACGCGACCGGCGCGGCCCGATTCCGTACGCGCGAGGCAGCCCGTGCCGCCGGAATCACGGTCCGCACGCTGCTGAACGAACCGACGGCAGCTGCGATCGCTTACGCCCACGAGATGGAGGTCGACGGCGAGTTCCTGGTCTTCGACTGGGGCGGCGGCACGATGGACGCCACCCTGCTCCTACACGACGACGGCTTCTTTGACGAGAAGGCGAGCCGAGGAGTGAACCGCCTTGGCGGCCTGGAAATCGACGCCCGGCTGCGCGGCATGGTCCTCGACCGGGCGCCCGCTCGCGGGCGCTGGAGCGATTCAGAGAAGCGGATGTTCGCCCTTGACATCGAGCGGGCCAAGATCCTGCTTTCCCATCAAGAGTCGGTCGCCATCCAGACGCCTGACGGGGCTCTCGTCGAGATCGGACAGGACGAGTTCTCCGAGGCCATCCAGGACCTCATCAACCGTGCGCTCGATCCCGTGGAGGAATGCCTGGAGCAGGCCCGGATTGACCCCCGGGATCTCACCGCCGTACTGATGATCGGTGGCAGCAGCCAGATCCCAGCGGTACGCATCGCGGTCTCCGAAGCACTCGACTGCGAACTCGTCGACACCGCACTGTGCGACCCCATGACTGCGGTGGCCGAAGGAGCCGCGATCAGCGCGGCGGCCATGGACGGCGAGCTGAAGAGCATCATCCGTGTGGTCAACACACACGCCCTCGGCACGATCACCAGGGACCGCGAGGGTAGGCGAGGATTCAGCGCCCTCATCGACCGAAACATGCGACTGCCCCAGCAGCGCATGAAGTCGTACGAGCCGCACAAGGACAACGTCTCCCGCCTGACCGTGGAGGTCTGGGAGGGAGACCCGGACCGCGATGTAGACCACCCGGACAACGTCAAACTGGCTGACCTCGTCCTCACGTACCCCCGGCCCTGCACAGGCGAGGATAGGGTCTTCAATCTGGAGTACACCTACAGCAAGGAGGGACTGCTGACCGTCAAGGCGACCCTTCAGAAGACCGGAGAGGTCGTCCTCGACGGGGAAGTGAAGGTGTTCGGGGACGGGAACGTCCTGCCGGAGGTGAAGAGGGAACTCGACCGCCTACTCGCTCTTGTCCCGGCCGCCCGGCCCGCCCCCACGCCAACCGATCCGAAGCAGGCCCGGCCCAACGACCAGGGGGATAGGGCGCCCAAGCCCGCCGCGCCGCGTTCCTCACCCCGTACAACCCACGCGAGCGCCGAGGCACCGCCGCTCATCGTGGACGGCTCCAACCTTGCTTGGAACGGCCGGCGCCCGCGCACAGCGGGCGGCAAACCGAGCTTCGCGGCACTGGAGGCGGCAGTCCGGTCACTGCGGTTCAAGCATCCCGACCGCGACATTCACATTGTGGTCGACGCCACACTGCGCCACGATGTGTCCGCCGAAGAGCGCCTCCAGGTGGAGGCTGCCATCGCCGACGGGAAGGTTGTGCAGCCCCCAGCCGGAACCGAGGGCCGGGGCGACGCGCTGGTGATCAGCATCGCTGACGAGGTCAATGGGGTCATCATCTCCAACGACAACTTCGCACCGTTCCAGAAGGCGAACCCTTGGCTCCGGAACGCGGGGAGGGTCCTCGGAGCCACTCACTCCCAGGGGGTGTGGGTCTTCAATTGGCGCGTACCAAATCCGGCAGCACCCATCCGGCCGAGGTGACGCGCTCGGGGTAACGAAGGCACGGACTGCCGCAATCGCTACGGGGGTTCCGCAGTTCGCGCCAGGACGCGAATCGCACCACGGTCGCCCTGTTGTGGGCGGCCCCTACCGTGCACCCCCATGTGGGACTGCCACCGCACGCACTGTCTGCCGGGGTCGCAGGGATCCTTGCCACTGGCACCTGGGACGCCAGAAGGCTCCGGCGACGCTACGGCAGGTAGTGCCCTTGGTAAACGACGGCGGGCGCTGCCATCGTCACCGGCCGAACTCACACTTCGAACTCGGGAGCACGGACCGGACACGCCGACCTCGCCGACCTCGCCGACCTCGCCGACCTCGCCGACCTCGCCGACCTCGCCGACCAACCGTCGCCGCCGGGGCGGCTCGTTCTACGCAAGCTGCTTCGCAAGGCTGGTTGGTAGGGGCCAACCCTCGGTGGCTGGCGTCATGTAGAGCCTAGCCTTGAGGCCGAGGAGGAGTTGGCGGCGGTGCTCTTGGTCGGCGTGGGACCAGGCATCGGCGAAGGTCTGGCCGGTCTCGACTTCGACCCAGGCCGAGCGGCGTTGTGGGAGGGCGGCGAGGCGGCGGCGTTCGTCGACCAGGATCTCGAGGGCTTCGGAGTACTCGTCGTCGCCGCCGGGGTAGTCGAACAGGCCGCGGCGTTTCTCCTCGCGGAGATCTTTCATGGCCTGCGTGACGTGGTTCAGCTGTTCGGTGTGGTCCTCGCCGGGGATGAACCTGCGCACCGTCATCGCCAGCCCGACCAGGCGCTCCACCAGCGCGGCGACCCCGGCGGTGACCCGCTCACCCTTCACGGACTGGCCCTTGCAGGCCGGTTTGCCGGCCGTCTTCGCGCACCGGCAGTACCGACAGGCCGTGGTCTTCGTCGAGGTAGACGGTGCCGGTCTCGCTGAGTGCCCGAAGGGTGGCCCGGTGCTTCTCGAAGGCGTCCTGCGGGCCGGCGTACAGCAGGGTGGCCTCGGCGGTGCCGATGGCCTGGGGCACCGCCAGAATCGCGCCGTCGACGTAGTCGATGCCGGCCTCGGCCGCCCACTCGGCGGTCTCCCGGGCCTGAGTGGAGCTCGCCATGGTCAGGTTGACCAGGGTGCGGCCGGCCAGGGAGGAGGCGGCCGGGTCCAGCAACCTGTGCACGGCGTCGTAGTCCGAGACGCGGACGACGACCAGCGGGCTCGCCTCGAGCGCGCTCCTGACCGAGTCGGCGAGGGTCGCGCCCTTGGCGACGAGCTGCTCGGCCTTGCCGGCCGAGCAGTTCCAGACGATCGTCGGGTGGCCCTTGTCCAGGAAGGCCGCGGCCGGTGCCTGGCCCATCACCCGCGGTGGACGGTGCACGACCTGCCCGCCGGACACGACGTCATGGCCGAGGCCCCGGGCGACCTGCTGGACGTCCTCCTCGCCATCGGCGAGCCGCCCCGCCCGGTGGGCCGCCGCTGCGAACGGTGGTCCCGTGCGGGCGCGTTGGCCGGGTAGGACGAGCTGGACGAGTTGGACGGGCCGACCGGCCGGTCACCAGCCGTCGGTGAGCCGGAAGGCGTGGGAGAAGGAGGCTCCGCCCGTGTTCATCCATTCGTCGAGGACGCCGTAGGTGTCGTTGCGGGCGATGAGGTCGGCGCGGCCGGTGCCCCGGAAGTCACCGGCGACCG
>NZ_JBICZB010000099.1:0-10117 GCF_043201815.1 Kitasatospora sp. NPDC048296 | reverse complement strand
GTCTGCGAGAACGGACCCCAGCCGTCGGTGACGAGCACACGGCCGGCGAAGGTACCGTCCCCGTTGCCGGGCCACATGTACAGGTTGCCCGTCGCGTCCTCCCTCGCCATCAGGTCCGCGTGACCGGTCCCCCGGAAGTCACCGGCGACCGTCTGCGAGAACGGACCCCAGCCGTCGGTGACGAGCACACGGCCGGCGAAGGTACCGTCCCCGTTGCCGGGCCACATGTACAGGTTGCCCGTCGCATCCTCGCGCGCCATCAGGTCCGCGTGGCCGGTCCCCCGGAAATCGCCGGCGGTGGTCTGGGAGAACGGACCCCAGCCGTCGGTGACGAGCACACGGCCGGCGAAGGTACCGTCCCCGTTGCCGGGCCACATGTACAGGTTGCCCGTCGCATCCTCGCGCGCCATCAGGTCCGCGTGGCCGGTCCCCCGGAAATCGCCGGCGGTGGTCTGGGAGAACGGACCCCAGCCGGCCGTCAGGTCGGTCCTGGCCGTGAAAGACCCGTCTCCCAGCCCCGCCCACTCGTACAGGTGCCCGTCCGAGTCGTCGCGGGCGACGAGGTCGCCGATGCCCTTGCCGTGGAAGGCTCCGGCCGTCGTCTGGGAGAAGGTGTGGGAGGGGCTGGTCGGGGCGGGCCGCGGGGCGAGGACCTCGGCGAGGGCCGTGTTCCCGTTGGTGGTGAAGTGCAGGTGGTCGGAGGAGACGTAACCGGCGAACGCGGCGCTCGGGTTGAGCGGGTCGCGGGTCGCCTGGTCGAAGTCGTGGAAGCCGTCGACAGCCGTCGTCGTGCGGATCCAGTCGTTGACGCACTGACGCACCCGGTCCCGGGCGGCGGTGTAGTCGGTGTAGCCCTGAAAGGCGGGGATGGTGGCAACGGTGAAGCGCAGCCCGGCCGCGTGCGCGCGTGAGGCCAGCTGCTGGATCCCCGACTCGAGCGCGGAGTCGGAGGCGTCGTCCATCGTGATGTCGTTGATGCCCTCGTAGAGCACGACGCTCCGCACTCCGGTCTGGGAGAGGACGTCCCGGTCGAAGCGGTTGAGCGCGCTCTGGCCGAAGCCGACGCGTCCTCCCGTCCCGTCGGTGAGGATCCGGTTGCCGGAGATGCCCTTGTTGACGATGCCCTCGGGCGTCGGCCGGGCGCTGAGGGCGCGCCCGTAGTCATCGGCCCAGCGGGTGTTGGAGTCCTGGTTGGTGTGCCCGCCGTCCACCTGCGAGTCGCCGAGTGCGACCACCGTCCCGTCGCTGCCGGCGGCCGTGACGTCCAGGCCGCTGAGGAAGGCCCAGTAGGCGTACGGGGTGGAGAGGTTGGCGCCGCCCGTGTCCTGGGTGCGGTCGGCACCGTCGCCGGGGGCGGAGGTGTAGGAGGTGGTGAGCGTGTACGGGTGGTAGGGCGCGGTGGTGACCCCGTCGGGCAGCCAGAGGCTGACCAGCAGGTTCTCGTCTGCGGAGACCGGGAAGGCGACGGGGTCGCTGTAGACCTCGCCGCCGGGCGGGACGACGGTCCGGCCGGAACCGCCGAACGTCAGGGTGGCCGGCGTGGCCGCCGCCGTGGCCGGGTTCCCGTTCCGGGCGGAAGTCCTGTCCTGGGCCGCGACGGTGACGTGCCCGATGGTCACCGGGTCCGGGCTGAAGGTGTTCACCAGGTGGATCCGGGCGGAGCTGCCGCCGATGCTGGTGTGGACGACCATGCGCAGGGTCTGCTGCCCTGTCACGCCCGAGGATGCCGCCGGTCCGGCCAGGCTCATGGCGGTACCCCAACTCCCCGTCCAGGCCGAGGACTCGGGGCGCGGTGCGCCCGGGCCTGACGGGAGCGCGGCGGGGACCGGCCCGCAGCCGGCGGCCGCGTTCGCCGGGGCCGCCGGGGCCGCCGGCGGCAGGGCAGCGAACGCGCCGAGGACGACGGCGGCTGCCGTCATGGCGGAGAGGCGGCCCCGCGGTGGGCGGTGGGCGATGTGCACAGGAGTCCTTTCGCCGGGGCGGAAAACCCTTTTCCCGCATGGCTCGGGTTACGAAGAAATGGCGGCGATCCGTTTCCCGGAGGAGGAGGTCCGAGAATGCGCCGAGAAATCTCGGAGCCCGCTCGCCATCCACCATGCAATCACCGCCGGCCCGGATTTCACCAGGGGGAACATCAGGCGGAAAGCATGGGGAAGTTCCAGCAGAAACCGCGCTGGACAGGCAAGATCGGCGAGAAACAGACGGAGTGGCTTGATCGTACGTCAGTTGACTGTCGCGCCTTACGGGATTTGCGATATACCGTCTCGGGCACTTCCTGCCCGACAATCCGCCAATCTCCTCCTGGCGTGATCACCTGCCGACCTCGAATCTCGAATGAGGGGAAATCACATGGCAATCGGACGACGGCAACTCCTCACCTCCCTCGCGCTGACCGCCCTCGCCGCACCCGCCCTGGCCAAGGGGACCGCGACCCGCGCCTCCGCGGCCACGGGTACGGGTACGGCCGCGCGTATGGCCGCCGGCTCCGGGCCGCTGTTCCTGCAGGTCGTCGCCCACGAGGACGACGACATCCTGTTCATGAACCCGGACCTGTCCAACGCGATCGCCGACGGCACGCCGTCCGTCACGGTGTTCGTCACCGCCGGGAACATCACCGGTGACCCGTGTTCGGGCTGCGGGGACCCCGCCGGCGACCCGCTGCGCACCTGGAACCGCCAGATGGGCGCCGTCAACGCCTACTCCCGGATGGCCGGGGTCGGCGACAACGACCCGTCGACCGACGAAATCGGGCACTGGACGGTCGAGGCCTGGACGGTCGCGGGCAAGCAGGTCGAGCGGTACATGCTCAAGGACCGGTCGGTGCACCTGATCTTCCTCAACCTGCACGACGCCGGGCTCGCCGACGTGCTGAACGGCGGCACCGACACCACGGTCGTCCCGAAGGACAGCCCGCTGTCCGGGCCGTCGACCTACACGGCCGCGGACGTCGTCGAGGTGCTGCGGCAGATCATGGTGACGTACCAGCCGACCGTGCTCCGGGCCCAGGACGAACTCCCGGACACCCGCTACAAGGGCGACCACTCGGACCACATCTCCGCCGCCAAGTTCGCCGCCATGGCGGCGAGCCAGTACGGCGGCTCGCTGATCCAGGTGAACTACCGGGACTACAACATCAGCGACTGCCCGGTGAACCTCGACCCGGCGACGGTCGGCGCCAAGGGCGTGTTCGTCTCCGAGTACGCCAGCCACGACCACTCGGGGAGCTACGAGACCGCCTGGTTCTCCCGGATGTACTACCGCTGGTCGCGCGGCACCTCCTGGGCCGGGCTGAACCAGGACGGCCGGCCGCAGGTCTTCGTCGTCCGGGCGGGCTCCCTCTACACCTACTGGCGCCAGGGGGACGGCAGTTGGGGCGGACCGGCGCGGTTCGCCGACCCGGGCGGGCGGCTGGCGCCGGGCATAGCCGTCGGCACCAACGCGGACGGCCGGATGGAGGTCTTCGCCCGCCGCCTGACCGACCACCACCTCGTCTCCGTCCCGCAGACCACGCCCAACGGCGTGTGGCGGGACGGCTGGGCCGACCTCGGCAACCCCAACGCCGGGCTCAACAACGCGGACCAGGTCGGCGTGCCCGCGGTGGTCGCCTCCCAGGACGGCCGGCTGGAGCTCTTCGTCAAGAACGGCGGCGGCGGCCTCAGCGCGATCCGGCAGACCAGCCCGAACGGCGCCTGGACGACCACCTGGGAGGACCTGCGCGGCACCGACATCCAGGACCCGGTCACCGCGATCCGCAACGGCGTCGGGAGGATCGAGGTCTTCGCCAGCACCCGCGACGGGGTCGTCAACTGGTGGCAGACCGCTCCGAACGACGCCATCAACGGCCCGGGCCCGATCCCGAACTCCCGGCCGGCCAGCCCGCCCAAGGCCGCGCTCGACCAGGACGGCCGCATCGAACTCGCCTACCGCGAGGCCGGCACCGGCGCGATGCTCGTCAGCTACCAGACCCAGCCCGGCGGACCGTGGAGCCAGTCCCCGACCAACCTCGGCGGCCATGCGGGAGTGGGCGAGCCGGCGATGGCCACCCTCGGCGGGCGGGTCGTCCTGTTCGAGCGCAACGGCGGCGGCGGCGTGAGCACCACCGCCCAGACCGCCCCGAACTCCGGCTACGGCGCCTGGCAGGACCTCGGCGGCACCGTCCTGGACTACCCGACCGCGCTCGTCGACGGCGGCGGTGTCCTGTACGTGTTCGCCATCGGCACGGACGGCCGCGTCTACTACCGCACGGGCACGACGCCCACCGACCTCGGCGGCTGGCAGGGCATGCCCCTGTGACCGCCGGTCCCGTCGGCCGGTCGGGCACCCTCCCGACCGGCCGACGGGCCGGGCCCGTGGGAGCGCCCGTGGAAGCGCCGGTGGGAGCGCTCTCACACCGTGTAGGATGGCCACTCCCGAGAGTGAGCCACACCGGAGTGTGATCATGCCCCGAACTGACAGGCCGGGCCCCGGAAGCGCCCGGTCTGCCGCGCGACCGACGGTGGAGGACGTGGCCGCCCGCGCGGGAGTCAGCCGGGGAACGGTGTCCCGGGTCATCAACGGTTCGCCCAAGGTGAGCGCCCGGGCGAGGGAGGCCGTGGAGCACGCCGTCGCCGAGCTCGGCTACGTACCCAACCAGGCGGCACGGTCCCTGGTGACCTCGCGCACCGACGTCGTCGCCCTGGTCGTCCCGGAGAGCCTGGCGCGGCTGAGGTCGGAGCCGTACTTCGCGGACGTCATCACCGGGATCTCCGACGAACTCGCGTCGACCGACCTTCAGTTGCTGCTGACCCTGGTCCGCAACGAGGACGAGCGCGAGCGTCTGACGCGCTACCTCACCGCGCGTCGGGTCGACGGGGTGCTCCTGGTCTCGGTGCGCCAGGACGACCTGTTGCCCGACCTGCTCGAACAGCTCGGGATGCCGGCCGTGCTGGGCGGGCGCCGGTCCGAGCGCGAATCGCTGAGCTACGTCCACGCCGACAACGCCGGCGGGGCCCGGGCGGCCGTCCGGCACCTGGTCGGGCGCGGCCGCACCAGGGTGGCCACCATCACGGGGCCGCTCGCCATGGAGGCGGCCGGGGCACGCCTGGCGGGGTACCGGGAGGCGCTCACGAAGGCCGGCCTCGCCCCGGAGGACGCGCTCGTCGCCCACGGCGACTTCACCGAGGCGGGCGGCTACGCGGCGATGTGCGAGCTCCTGGCCGAAATGCCCACCCTCGATGCCGTGTTCTGCGCCTCCGACCTGATGGCCGTGGGCGCGTTCCGGGCGCTGCGCGAGGCCGGGCGGCGCGTGCCGGGAGACGTGGCCGTCGTCGGCTTCGACGACTCCGTCATCGCCCGTAGCACCGAGCCGCCCCTCACCAGTGTTCGCCAACCGACCGAGGCGATGGGGCGGTTGATGGTTCAGCTGCTGCTCGAGGAGATCGCCGAACCTGGGCGGCCGCGTCGCCAGGTGATCCTTCCGACCGAACTGACGGTCCGCGCCTCGGCCTGACGGCCTCGGACGGCCTCGAACTGAGAGGCCGTCACGTTCCGTTGTTCCGTTATGAGCCACTGACGCGTGTCGCGGCCGACCTGGGTATGAGGTGCTGCTACGCTCCCGATGCATGTGGGAGCGCTCCCACACGCCAAGATTCTTGGGGGGTGACGTGTCGAAGGCACAACAAGGGGATTCGGCATTCGGGGGCATGCTGAGGACGCTTCGTCGTGAAGTGGGATTCACGCATGAGGAACTCGCCCGGCGTTCCCAGGTCAGTGTGAGGACGATCAGCGACATCGAGCGGGGCCGGGTGCGCCGACCGCAGCGCCGCTCCGTCCAGCAGCTCGCGGAGGCGCTCGGCCTGGGGACCTCGCGATTGGAATGGTTTCTCCGTGCCGCGCGAGCCGTTCCCGGCAGCGGGCTCGATCAGCCGGACGGGAGCCGTCGCGAGACGCCGGCCGCCGGGGAGGTGGACGAACAGCCGTCCGCAGTGGTCGTGATGGTCCTGCCGTTGAACGCGATCGGCGAGAGCGGTCCGTGCTGTCGGCGCCGCCGACGCTGTCCGCAACCGCGCCCGGCCGGGCCCCGACACCTGCGCCGGGCCGGTTGATGGCCCGTCACGTGCGGCGGGCAGGCTCCGGCGGCCACACGTCCACCACGAGGACGCCGAACGCGTACGCCCGCCCCACCAGCGCCGTCCGGTTGGGGACGTGCCACCGGCGGCTCAGCCGTGCGAGGTGGTAGTTGACGCCGTCCGTGGTCAGGCCGATCTCCCTGCCGATCCGGGCGGTGGTGTCACCCCGGGCGGCCGCGGCCAGGATCCGCGCCTCGGTCGGGCACACCTCGGCACGGGGCGCGGACGGCGGCGCGGACGCCGGGGCCGGGGGCTCGGCGCGGGTACGGAGGGAGAGCAGCAGGTTCGGCTGCTCCTCGGGGGTGTCGCTCACCAGCGCGACGTTCATCTCGCCGTGCCGCTCGATGTCGGGCGTGTGACGGTGAACCTGGCGTACACGCCGACCGTGACCGTTCATCGGCGAGCCCTGGTGTTCCCGCTGACCACGGTTCAGCTTCGTGCGATCGAGGCTGGCCGGTCTGGCGACGCGAGCGCAAGAAGGCCCAGACCCGCCAGGCCCTGGCCGACGCCGCGCTCGAGCTCTTCCTGGAACGTGGCTACGACCAGGTCGGCGTCAAGGACGTCGCCGACTTCGCCGACGTCTCGGTGACCACCCTGTTCAAGCACTTCTCCGGCAAGGGAGCCCTGGTCTTCGATCAGGACGACGACCTGGAAGCAGCACTCGTCGCCGCCGTACGCGAGCGCCCCCCGGGCCAGTCGATCCCGCAGGCGTTGCGCGCGCACCTCCTGCTGAAGCAGACCCAGTTCGCCGTCCATGCCGCGGACCCTCGGTTCGCCGACTTCACGCGCCTGGTGCACGAGACCCCCGCCCTGCGCGACTACGCCCACCGCATGTGGACACGCCACGAAGCCGCCCTGACCAGGGCCATCGCCGAGGCTGTAGGTGCGCCCGAGGACGACGTCAGCTGCGCCGCCCTGGCCCGGTTCGCCCTGGAGGCCCGCAGCCTCATCCAGCGGCACGCCGAACCGCGCCGAGCCGCCGACGAGGCCTTCGCGCTGCTCGAACACGGCTGGGCGGCCTCCCATCCGGGCAACTGACCCGGTCTGCGAGGAGCCTCGGTGTTGCGCGGATGCGGTGCACGCTCTCGGGAGCATCGGCATGGCCGGCCGTCAGATCAGCGCTGTGTAGACGCGACGAGAAGAACGGCTTCCAACCGGTCGGTTTCTTCGCCGAGGCAGACGGCTCTCTCTCGCTCGACATGATGCTGGACCTGCACCCAGTGCCGGATCCGGCAGGACCCCTGACCCGACACAGCCACTCGTAGGAGCGCCGGCCGACCCTTCGCAATCCGGCCGACGACGCGCAGCCGTTAACCGCCCCGCACCAGGTCCTTGCGCATCAGTGTGCTGGTGCTGCACCTCGCCCGCGAGAACGACACCTGGGGGGTACCGCAGGATCCACGGCGAACTGCCAACCACGGGCTGGAAGATCGCCGCCTCCACCGTCTGGGAGATCCTCAAGCAGGCCGGGGTCGACCCAGCACCCCAATGTGCCGACCGCTCCGGGTCGAAGTTCCTCAAGGCGCCGACCCAAGGGGTCCTCGCCATAGACGTTTTCCACGTGGACGCCGTGTTCCTGTGACGGCTGTTCGTCCTCTTCTTCATCGAGCACGGCACCCGGCGGGTGCACATCGCCGACATCACCCGGCACGTCACCGTCGAATGAGCAACCCAGCAGACCCGCGATCTCGTGATGCCTCTGGACGACCCGCACACCACCGGCATCCGGTACCTGATCCGCGACAACGCCGACTATTTCACCCAGGCCTTTGACGCGGTCTTCACCGCAATCGGCGCCCGCGTGAGGCCCATCCTGCCCGGCGTCCCCAGGATGAACACGATCGCTGAGCGCTGGGTCGGATCCTGCAGGCGCGAGGCCACCGGCCGCATCCTGATCACCGGAGAGCGGCACCTGCGCCTCGTCGTCGACGAGCACGCAGACCACCACACCGAACACCGGCCCCACCAATCACTCGGACAACGATGCCCCAACGATGTCGGCCTGCCCGAACCACCCGCCGCCGCCCCACCACGGATCATCCGGCGCGACCGCCTCGGCGGCCTCATCCACAAATACTCGCAGGTCGCATAGGGTGGCACAGGTTTTCGGCACGCACAGGCTCGTGTTCACGATCCGCCGGCCGGGTCGACCGTACGATTCCACTCGCAGGTCGGCCCAGCCGGCCGTCCGGCCTGCCCGGCCCTACCAAGCGGCTCCGGCGTACGGGCGGGACCACAGCGACACCTGGAGTGTGACGGCCTTGAACCACGCCTGGTGCATCGACTCGACCTCCTCCTCGGCGTGCCCCTTGGCCGCGAGGAACGGCCGCATGGTCGCCGTGATCGGGTAGATGAACGCGATCAGGTAACGCAGCGGTACGTGCGGGACGGACCGTGCGCCGTCGGTGACGTTCTTCTTCGCCGTCGTGTGGCGCAGCGCGATCTCCTCCTGCTGGGCGAGCCAGCGGGCGTCGTACGGGCGGGTGCAGGTGTCGGCGATCCACTGCCCGAAGCGGAGGCGCACGGCGGACAGGTACTCGCTGATGGGCTCGCCCTCGGGGGTGGCGAAGTAGGCGAGCAGGTGCGGGTGGGAGGCGACGAAGCCGTACCAGACGTCCAGGATCTGCTCGGTCTGGTCGGCCAGGACCTCGCCGGCGAGCTTGAGTGCTGCGACGTCCGCGTCGGAGAACAGGGTCGCCGCGGCGAGACCGTCCAGGTCGCCGGCGGTGACCGGGGAGGCGGGCTGCTCGGGGGCGTCGTAGTGGTAGCCGGGAATGGGCGCAGGCGTCATGGCCGTCCTCGAATCCTTGGGTCTGCGAACTCTGAATTAGGAGTCCTAACTACATTGAAGCTACCGACTCCCCCAGGTGTCGCGCAAGGGATGACCAGCCTTCTCCGAGCCGAACTTGACGAACGGTCAGCGCGGCACGGGCTGATGGTCCGGGCAGTCGACGCGCAGGTCGGCCGCGCCGAGCGGGGCCTTCAGCAGCCCGCACCACTCACCCGCCCGCCCGTCCGGGGCCTCGTCCCGCAGGAAGCGGCAGGTCAGGCAGGTGCGGGCGACGGTGATGCGCCCCGTGCGGTTCAGCGAGGCGATGGTCTCCAGCAGGACCCGCAGTGCGGCGGCCCGCTCCTGCGGCGAGCAGGCGGACAGACCGGCGGTGAGCGGATCCCGCCAACCGTGCAGCCGTTCGGCGACCTCCCGGCCCGGACCCGTCGGCACCCAGGACGACCGCCGGGTGTCGGCGACATCCGGTACAGCCTCCAGCAGTCCCTTGCGGACCAGGGCGGAGGCAGCGTCGCTGACCGTCGGCGCGGAGACCTCCAGCCACCGCGCGAAACTGCCGGTGCCCTGCGGTCCCGCCGTCGGGGTAGTGACCCGCAACAGCAACTGCGCCTGCGTGACGGAGAGCCCCTCGCGTTTGGCCGCGTCGCGCAGCATCGCCCGCCCGGCGTCCCCGAGCCGCTCGACCGCGTCGATCAACCGAGCGTCAAGATCGTCGAACCCACGCTCCGCGGCGCCGTTCCCGCCTGCCACAAGGACCCCCCTCCTACCGGCGCACCAACGGACGGGCCCCGACGACCACCCAGTCTATTCAGCACCGGCCGGCCCACCCGGACCCAGGCGGGAGCCGTCTTCTGCCGAACGATCTGCTGTTCACAACCACTCGTTGATGGCGGCGACCAGCACAGTGGCTTCGTATCGGACCGAGGGAACGCGGGCCAGGCCGTGATGCGCCGGTCCGGCGCCGTCCCGGCTCGGCTTCACCGAGCACCGCCGCCTCCCCGCCGAGCGCAGTCCCAGCGTGATCCGCCGCTGCGATTTCCCCTGCGCCGCCTCCTCGTGGATTCGCTCGATCATGGGCCAGCGCTTGCTGCCCTTCTTCCTGACCTTCAGGCCATCGGGCGGCGTGCCTAGGAGCGTGTCTCAGTAACCGGCAAGCGGCCGAGCGGTCGTGATCGGCGGGATCGGTCGTCGGCCGCTCGGCGCATGCCTGCTGGCGTCGGAG
>NZ_JBICZB010000098.1:0-24442 GCF_043201815.1 Kitasatospora sp. NPDC048296 | reverse complement strand
CTCAGCCACGTGATCATTCTGGCGGCACATCCCGTCCGGCACGACAACCGGACGGGATGTCACAACAGGGCGAACGTTGCTTGATGCGGCACTAGCGGGGTCGCTAGGTCTAGCGAGTGCCGACGCTAGGTCCGGCGGCCGGTCGAGGGCGGCCGGGGCTTGGTGGGGAGCGGGCCCGGGGCGTCGTGGCGGCCGGCGGGGTGTCCGCCCGGAGGTCCGGTTGGGCGGGGCTGGTGGCGGGTGTGCGCGGCATGGTGGTGGTCTCCGTTCGGATCCGGGGGTGGTCCGGAAAGGCCGGAAAGGCCGTAAAGGGGTCTGAGCTGGGGTTTTGCGTGGCGGAAAGTGGTCCGGAATGGTCCGGAAAGGGTCCGGGAGGTTCGGGGCCGGGGGATCGCGGACCACTTTCCGGACCATTCCGGACCACTTTCCGCCAGCCGTCTTTGCAGGTCAGAGGGCTTTCCGGCCTTTCCGGCCTTTTCGGACCGCTCCTCAGTCGGGCGGGGCGTAGAGGTAGGTGGTCTGCTGGCGTCCGCCGGTGGAGAGCTGGACGGCGGCGAAGCCGGGCAGCTGCACCAGGCGGGAGGTGACGTCGGCGCGCTGGGTGGCGTTGAGCCGCTTCAAGAGCACCTGCACCTGGGACTGGGTCATCCCGGAGGGCCCGGCGGTTTTCACCGCCTGGAGGAGCTTGTCCAGGTGCGGGTCACCGGTGCTGGCGGCGGCGGTCGGCCCGAGGATGTGGGCGGCGCTGGCGCGGGCGTACCGGACAAGAGCCCACGCGGCCCGCAGGTGGGCTTCGCCGATGCGGTCGGTGTGGTCCAGCAGGGCGTAGACCATGGCGGCGCGCTTGGCGTACGGGGCGGCGCGGGCGGTGAACTCCGCGATCGGGCCTTCGTCGCCCTCGTCCCCGCACAGCGCCGGGTAGACCTCCTCCCGCCACAGCTGGGCGGCCTGCTCGGTGAGCCGGACCTCGCCGACCTGCCGGGCGTCGGTGAGCACGGTCTTCCACGCCGAAGCCAGGCTGTCGATCAGCCCGTCGGGGGCTCCCCCGCCATCCGGGTCGAGCAGGTTGCGGTGCACGAACACCGGCAGGAACCGGTTGTAGGTGCCTCCGGCCATCTCAGCGTCCTGCATCTTCGCCCGCAGCTCACGCGGACTGATGTGGCCGATCACGGCGATGTGCGGGGCGGTGGCGTGCAGGGCGTCCCGGTTCATCACGCCCAGGTCTTCGCCGTTCCAGGCCTGACGCAGGATGCCGCTCAGGGAGGAACCCTCCCGGCGGCCCCGGGCCATCGTGACGCCGTACTCGGACTCGACCACCCACAGCCGCTTGTCGAGGACTCCGGGGTCCTTGTCGCCGTCGCCGTCGCGCACCATCTCGATCAGGCCCTCGCCGGAGGACAGGCCGGAGCGGGTGTTGCAGGCGATGAAGTCCGGCACGGCGGCCTTGAACAGCCGCTTGGCGGTGTTGGTGCCCGCGCCCTTGCGTCCGGCGGCGGTGGCGCCGACGGTGAGCGCCCAGATCAGCGCGGGGTGGCGGTCGTTGCCGATCCACATGAACGGCTTCGGGCCGATCGCGGCCCCGCCGGCCGACAGCAGGTTCACCAGCACGCCGACCGGGTCGGCCTCCGTGGTCGGGTCCAGGTCGCGGACGGTCTCCCCGACCCAGCCGCAGAACACCTCCGGGTCCGGCACCGGGCCCGGGCGCGAGGGGCGGTCGATCCCGGGCGCCGGGTCGTACAGCGGGTCCTGCTGGCTCTGTGGTCGGCCGTCGGTGGTGGTAGCGAGGTGGAGTTCGACGGGCATTAGGCGCTCTCCGCAAGCTGGGGGGTGTCGGGCAGGTCGGCCTGACGGCCGTCGGGGTGGTGGTGGCGGTGCCAGCCGGGCTGTCCGGGGATGGCCACCGGCGGCCATCCCGGAGAAGCGCTCACGGGCCGTTGGGCAGCTTCGGCGGCGCGGGCGCGGCGCTCGGCCAGCTCCAGCGCGGTCGGGTGGTTCGACCAGGCCCGCACCGTGCGCACCAGCTCTTTCCAGGAGGCTTCGTCCTCGGCCACCCACACGGCGCGTGCCTGCTCGCCCAGCACCAGGTCCGTGCTCATCCCGGCATGGATGAACTCCGGGGCGTGCTCGGCCTGCTGGCGCCAGGCTTCGGCGGCGGTGATGAGCGCGGCCTCCCGGCGCGGGTCGCCCGGCGGCAGGGCGGCGAAGGCGGGGGAGCCGTAGTCGGGGATGCCGACCGGCTGTCCCCACCGGTCGAGCACCACGGCCGGGCTGACCCGGCGGAGCGCGCTCACGAACCGGTCGGCAGCCCACCGGGCGGTGGCGCGGTGTGCGTCCCGGACCGGAGCCGGGAGCGCGATCGGGTCGGGCATCGGCACCGTTTCAACCCCGGCCGGGTCCGCTTCAACCACGCGGCTGGGCGTTTCAGCGGGGCTGGCGCCGGAGGTGTTCACCGGGCGCTCACCGGCGCTCACGGCGCCGTGTTCACCGCTCCCGGACGGGCCCGTTTCAGGCCCGCCGGGCGCCGCTTCAAGGGAACGGGCCGGAGGTTCAGCCGCGCCGGTGAGCGTTTCAGCGGAGGGGTGAACAGGGCGGTGAGCACCCGACTGAACGGCGCTCACGGCGGGGATCGTTTCAGGTCCACGGTCGGCCGTTTCAGGGGCGCGGGCCGGGGTTTCAGCTTCGGGTGGTGGTGGTTCGGGGGCGCGGGAGTCGGCCCCGTTCTGGCTGGTCACAGCTACTCCTGCAAGGGTCGGGAGTCGGGCTGGAGTCGGGGTGCTCACCGGTGAACGGCCGGGATGTTCACCGGCGAGCGAGTCGGGTCCCGGTCGGCCTGTGACGCCTGGTCAGTGGTCGACCGATGCTTGGGGGTAAAGGGCGAGAAGCGCTTCCGGGAACGCGGGAACGGTCGGCGGGTAGCGCCGGGAACGGTTCCGTGAGCGGCGGTGAACAGTCGGGTGTTCACCGCTCCGCGCGTGCCCCTGAAAGTCGGTCGACCGCGGTTGAAACCGGCCCAGTCGGCTGGTCGGCTGACTGACTCGGTGAGCACCCGGTGAGCGGGTGCTGAGCGCCGATGAGTGGCGGTGAGCGGCGGTGAGCGCTCAGACCCGGCAGCCGTCGGCCGGCAGGACACCGGCCGGGACCAGGACACGGCGGGTGTAGGCCAGTCGCTCGCCGATGCGGCCGACAAGGGCGAGGTGGCGCAGCCGCAGTTCCGGGCTGTCCGGGACGACGGCACCGAGGAAGCGCTCCCCGGAGTCGGTCAGCACGACCAGCGGCGTAGCCAGCTCGTGCTTGTACGTGGCCGACTCGGTCACCATGTCGCACAGACGGCGGCGCCGGAAGTTCGGCAGGATCCGCTTCAGCTCCGCCCGGCGGAGGCGCTCCTCGGGCGTGGACGGCTTCGGCGCGAACGCGTGCTGCTCGCGGGCCAGCTCCTCGCCCAGGGCCTCCAGGACCGCCACCGGCACCATGGCCGCGCCCTGTGCGATCAGGGCCGACAGCTCCTCGGGAGCCAGTCGGGTGGCCCGGTAGTCGTCCTGGCGCATGGTCGGGAAGGCGTCCTCACCGACCAGGTGCAGGGCCACCGCGCGCTCGTGGCGCGTCATCGGCCGTGACTCGGCGTTGGTGTACCAGTAGGCCATGACCACCTGGTGAGCCATGTCCCAGGCGTGCGCCACGTCGTGGTTGTGCTTGGCGGTCGGGTCCAGGTGGACCATGTCCCGGGCTGCGGCCTGGATGCCCTCCAGCCCGTAGGCCTCCACGGCCTTGGCCAGCGTCAACGTCAGGACGTCGATCGACGGCTTGTAGCCGAGCGCGTCCTTCATCTCGAACAGCGCCGTGGCGACCTGGAGCCGGTTCAGCTCCACACCCTCCACCTCCACACGCGGGTACCGCTGGCCCGGCAGACGCCGGTCAACGACCGACACCCCACCTGACAGCGGAACCTCGACGGCGGCGACTCGTGAAGCGGTGAGCGTTGCAGGCATGATGGAACTCCCTTCACTGGGGCATGGAGCGGCGTGCTGACTTGGCGGTTTGAGCGCCGCTCCATGGCAAGTCCTGGCATCGTCTGCATTGTCCGAACAATGCTGCCGGTGAAGAGATTGGCACGCTCGGCGAGCGTCGGTCAAGCCCATCGTTCGCATTGACTAGACAATGCGTCCTGAGCTCCTGTTTCATGGTCTGCATGTCAGCGATGCGATCCGGGCGAGCGCCCATGTACCAGCAGATCTCCGACGGGCTGAGGCAGAAGATCGCGGACGGGACGCTCCCGGCCGGCGCGCAGTTGCCGACCGAAGCCGACCTGATCGCGCAGTTCGGCGTTGGGCGAGGCACCGTGCGACAGGCGCTCGGCGCGCTGGTCAACGAAGGTCTGGTCGTGCCGATGAGGCCCCGGGGCTACTTCGTGAAGGAGCGCCAGCCGATGGTGTTCCGGCCGCAGGCCGAGTTCCGCAAGCGCCCGTACTCGGTGGAGATGGACGCCTTCGTCACGGAGCACTCGGCGGACGGGCGGAAGCCGCGCCAGCTCATCGAGGTGGCCATCGTGGAGCCAGCGCCGGACATCGCGAAGCGCCTGCACCTCGAAGCGGGGGAGCTTGCTGCGGTGCGTCGACGCATCCGCTGGCTCGACGGCGAGCCGTTCAACGTGAACGACAGCTACTACCCGCTGGACATCGTTCGCGACTCCGAGATCATGAGGCCGGAGGACATCACGCGCGGCGCCAACGAGGTGCTGGCGGAGCTGGGCTACCGGCAGGTGCGCGCGCTCGATGAGCTGTACGTGCGGATGCCGACCCCCGATGAAGCGCACCGCCTTGAGCTGGGCCCGGGGAGTCCTGTCGCGTACCACGTCTGCACGGGCTACACGGCCGAAGGGCGCCCGGTTCGCGTCGCCGTGACCGTGCTCCCGGGGGACCGGCACGTCATCTCGTACGAGCGGCAGTGGGAGCAGTCGCAGGACGGGGGCGAGTGACCGTGCTGGAGATGCGCACAGCGACGCCTGATGAACTACCCATGGTCGAAGGCCTGCTGATAGGTGCTGGGGAGTGGCTTGCCGCGCTCGGCAGTGACCAGTGGCAGTTCCCGCCCCGTCGGGAACGGCTGCTCGACTCGATGAGCCGTGGGGAGTGCTTCCTGGCCCTCCGCGACGGGAGCCCGGTCGGCACGTTGACCGTGGACGAGCAGGCGGACCCGGAATTCTGGGAGTCGGGCGACGAGCCGGAGGCGGCGCTGTACGTGCACCGGATGGCCATCGCCCGGGACGTGGCCGGCCAGGCTGTGGGCGCACGGATGCTGGACTGGGCAGCGGCCCGGGCGGCGGCTGCGGGGAAGCCGAGGCTCCGGCTCGACGCGTGGAAGACGAACCCGGGATTGCACCGGTACTACCAGGGGCAGGGCTTCACGCTGGTGCGGACCGTGGACCTGCCTCACAGGCAGTCGGGTGCGCTCTTCGAGCGGGCGGTAGGGCGGCCCCTGGCCGTTCGGTCTGAGGGGGCTGGAGGCTAGGCTCCTGCCGCGATCGGCCGGGTATCGGTCGGCGGAATAGGGGAGAAGAGCATGCGCGGCCGGATGGGAATTGTCAGGGTTCTCGCGGCAGCCGCAGTAGCGGCAGGGCTGCTGACGGGGGTGGGGGCTACGCCAGCGAGCGCGTCGCAAGCGCACCCGCTGCGAAACCACAACAGCGGGAAGTGTCTTGAGATCGCGGACTGGCGCATGGACCCCGGTGCCCCTGCCCGGCAGTGGGACTGCACTGGTGGCGACAACCAGATGTGGCTGGCTGTCCCGGACTCCCACGGGACGCGCTTCGTCAATCTGCACAGCGGGCAGTGTCTTGAGATCGCGGACTGGCGCACTGACCCAGGTGCCCCTGCCCGGCAGTGGTACTGCACCGGCGGCGCGAACCAGGCGTGGCAGTACATGGAGCTCGGCCCAGGGACTCCGTCCGACCCGAATGTCGCCGAGTACCTGTTGAACTGGAACAGTGGGAAGTTCCTGGAGATCGCGGACTGGCGTACCGACTCCGGCGCTCCCGCCCGCCAGTGGCCCGCCGGGGCACGGCAGGCGAACATGGAGTGGGATTACTGCTACCCCTGGGTCAGCTGTTCCTGGTGACTGCCTGCCGAACAGCCGGAATGCCCCTGATTGGGTGGGCCAGTCGGCTGGGCCGTCTGTGGGCCGTCCGGCGTCGATAAAAGGCGGCCAACGATGACAACTGTCGACGGCTCAGCCCCAGGTCAGAGCCCCTTGATCAGGCCCTCAACACCGACAGGCCAGACCCAGGGCAAGAAGTAAGCCCGACGGCACACGGCCCCGCTCCCGGTTCGCCGGTGGGCGGGGCCTTCGTCGTTCAACAGGCCTGTATGGCAGGGGAGTTGAGCTCGACCCAAAAGTGGTTCAGACCATTGACGGGCGATGCCGGCGACTCCTGCCGTGAGGGCACCGGGCTGGCGCAGGCATGCCAAGGGTTTTCCCGGGTCCCCGGCCGCCGCACCCCCACGCGCGCGCGTCTGCGCCCCGGCGCACACTCCATCCACCCCCACGGAGGAGCACCATGCGCACACGTCATCTGGTCGGGGCGGCCGTCGCCGCGCTGGCGATCCCGCTCACCCTGGCCTTCCCCGCCCAGTCCCACGGCTACATCACGACGCCGCCCAGCCGGGCCGCGCTCTGCGACGCGGACGCCGGCGCCGTCCCCTGGGACTGCGGCGAGATCCAGTGGGAACCGCAGAGCGTCGAGGGCCCGAAGGGCTTCCCGGCCGCCGGGCCCGCCGACGGCACCATCTGCGCCGGCGGCAACGCCCGCTTCGCCGAGCTGGACGACCCGCACGGCGGTGCCTGGCCGACCACGCCGGTGACGGCGGGCCGGCAGCTCACCTTCACCTGGACCTTCACCGCCCGGCACGCGACCACCGACTTCACGTACTACCTGACCAAGCCGGGCTACGACGCCGGCCAGCCCGTCACCCGGGACAGCCTGGACCTGACGCCCTTCCTGACCGTCCCGTACAACGGCCGACAGGTGCCGAGCACGCTCAGCCACACCGCGACCGTCCCGAGCGGGCGCACCGGCCATCAGGTGATCGTCGCGGTCTGGACGATCGCCGACACCGGGAACGCCTTCTACTCCTGCACCGACGTCCAGTTCTGACCGCTGGAACAGAAAGAGCTGAGGTGTACGGCCGCCCGGCGGCCGTACACCTCATGACTCCTCGGTGGCGGGTACCTCAGTGGCCGCCGCAGCAGCCGCCGTCCGCGCCGCCGCACTGGCAGGGCGCACCGGACTGGCAGCCGCAGCCGCAGCCCGGTCCGCAGCCGCAGCCGGCCGCGAGGACAGGCAGCAGCTTCGGGGTGAGTGGCTCGACGGTGTCGTGGGCGGGTGCCGGTCGGGTCGGGTTGGCCTTCATCGAGCGCTTCCCTCCTTGTGACGGGCGCACTCCTGTGCCCCCAACTATCGAGTGAAGCCGCCAACCGGAGGGAGCGTCAACAGGCGTGCAGTGGCAGGACGTAGGGAGGACCGTGCGTCCACACCACCCTCGCGACAGGTTTACTCACCCCCGGGGTGGGAGCCGGTCACTCCCACCCCGCCGGTCACTCCGACCTGCCGGCCTCCGCCGCCTCGGTGGCGGCCACGAACTCGGCCACGTGCTCGCCCGTCACCAGGTACACCACGCGCTTGGCGACCGACACCGCGTGGTCCGCGAAGCGCTCGTAGTAGCGGCCGACCAGGGTGAGGTCGACGGCGGTCTCGATGCCGTGGTGCCAGCGCTCGTCGATCAGGTGGGACAGCAGCTCGCGGTGCAGGGTGTCGATGGCGTCGTCGTCCTGCTCCAGCTCCAGGGCCTTGTCGACGTCCTTGGTGGCGATCACCAGACCCGCCTTGGCGACCAGTCTCTGGGCGAGCTGGCCCATCTCCAGGACGGTGGAGTGCAGGTCGGAGGGCACGGCCGACTCGGGGTAGCGCATCCGCGCGACCTTGGCGACGTGCCGGGCGAGGTCTCCGCAGCGCTCCAGGTCGGCGCTCATCCGCAGCGAGGTGACCACGATGCGCAGGTCCGTGGCGACGGGCTGCTGCCGCGCGAGCAGATCGATGGCGCGGTTCTCCAGCTCGTGGTGGAGGTCGTTGACCTTCTGGTCGGCGGCGATGACGCTCTCCGCCAGCGCCAGGTCCGCGTCGAGGAGTGCGGTGGTGGCCCGGCCCATGGCCGAGCCGACCAGCCGGGCCATCTCGACCAGGCTGTCGCCGATCGAGTCCAGTTCCTCGTGGTACGCGTCGCGCATGTTCTCTCCTCACTAGCTGTGTCGGTGGCGGTGCCGACCGGTCAGCCCGTCCGACCGTCGTTCCGGCGTTCGGGTGACCGCTGCTGGTGGCGCGAATCGTACGCGCACACCTGAGACGACGGCCGCTGATCGGCACGCCGTTCTCTCCCACACGGGCTGCATGGCCAACTCTGTGCCGTTCGGGCGACGACGCACGGCCGGTACGGTGAATCGGCAGCTACGTGAAGGTGAATTCTCGGCAACGCGTGGTCGATGCCTTGATCCAGCCCTTGGGGAGTGGCCTGGCCGTGCGCTTACGCTTGCCAACATGGACGTGAACGTGGCCGCTGCCGCCGCCTGTGCCATAGCCGGGCTCGGCGTCGGCCTCACCGCCTCCATCGCCTTCCGCTGGAGCGAGCGCGAGCAGGCCAGGGGCAGGCACCTCAACGGCAGGCATTACGGCCGGGCCCAGGCGCTGGGCACCGGCAACCCGGAACCCCCGCTGCCGCCGGGGGTCGACACCGTACTCTCCGTGCTCCGTTCCTGCGCGATCGTGCTGGGCGAGGGCGACGAGGTGGTCAAGGCCAGCTCGGCGGCGTACGCGATGGGCCTGGTGCGCGGCGGCGCGGTCGCCGTGGACCAGATGCTCGCGCTGGCCCGTGCCACCCGCCGGGACGGCGAGATCCGGCAGGTCGAGCTGGAGGTGCCCCGCCCCGGCGCGGCCCGCGCGGTCGAGCCGCTCGCGGTGTCGGTCCGGGTCGCCCCGCTGGGCTCCCGACTGGTGCTGGTGCTGGTCGAGGACCAGACCGAGCGCCGCCGGGTGGAGGCCGTCCGCCGGGACTTCGTGGCCAACGTCAGTCATGAGCTCAAGACCCCGGTCGGCGCCCTGTCGCTGCTCTCCGAGGCGGTCGCCGACGCGGCCGACGACCCGGAGGCGGTGCAGCGCTTCGCCGGCCGGATGCAGGTCGAGGCGACCCGCCTGGCCAGCCTGGTGCAGGAGATCATCGATCTCTCCCGGGTCCAGGACGACCGGCTGATGGTCGACCCGGAGCCGGTCGCGGTGGACGAGCTGATCGCCGAGGCGATCGACCGCTGCCGCCAGCAGGCCGCCGCCAAGCAGATCCTGATCGCGGCCGGCGGCATCGCCGGGCTCTACCTGCACGGCAACCGCGGCCAGCTCGCCGCCGCGCTCGGCAACCTGGTGGAGAACGCCGTCAACTACAGCCCGCCCCGCACCCGGGTGGCGATCGCCACCCGCCGGATCTCCAGCGCCGCGGCGCTCGGCGAGGCGGACGGCGAGCTGATCGAGATATCGGTGACCGACCAGGGCATCGGCATCTCCGAGAAGGACCGCGAGCGGGTCTTCGAACGCTTCTACCGGGTCGACCCGGCCCGCTCCCGGCAGACCGGCGGCACCGGCCTCGGCCTGTCCATCGTCAAGCACGTCGCCGCCTCGCACGGCGGCACCGTCTCGGTGTGGAGCGTCGAGGGCCAGGGTTCGACCTTCACCATCCGCCTGCCCGCCGGACAGGTGCCCGCCGACGACGACCTCGACGACGACCTGGACGACGAGGCGCTCGCCGACGCCGCCGACGAGGCCGACGCCGCCGACGAGGCCGACGACGCCGACGCCGCCGACGAGGCCGACGACGCCGACGACGCCGCCGACGCCGACGACGCCGACGACGACGCCGACGACGACGCCGCCGACGCCGACGACGCCGACGACGCCGCCGACGCCGACGACTTCGACGACGAGCCCGGCGACCACACCGCCGGGCCCGCCGCCGCACCCCGAACCCTCACCACGGACCGTCCGCACGGCACGGCCCGTTCGCTCCCCGCCGGGGAGCGGGAAGAACCCCTGACAACCGCAACCAAGCTTGCCCCGGAGGCCCGATCGTGACCCGAGTACTGGTGGTCGAGGACGAGGAGTCGTTCAGCGACGCCCTCTCGTACATGCTCCGCAAGGAGGGCTTCGAGGTGGCCGTCGCCGCCACCGGCCCCGACGCCCTGGAGCAGTTCGAACGCAATGGCGCGGACCTCGTTCTGCTCGACCTGATGCTGCCGGGCCTGCCGGGCACCGAGGTCTGCCGCCAGCTCCGGGTGCGTTCCAACGTCCCGGTGATCATGGTGACCGCCAAGGACAGCGAGATCGACAAGGTCGTCGGGCTGGAGATAGGCGCTGACGACTACGTCACGAAGCCGTACTCCACCCGTGAGCTGGTCGCCCGGATCCGCGCGGTGCTGCGCCGCCGCGGCGAGGACGGCGCCGCCGGTGAGAACGGCGGCGGCCCGGGCGCCCTGGAGGCGGGCCCGGTCCGGATGGACGTGGACCGGCACGTGGTGACCGTGGACGGCGCCAAGGTCGACCTGCCGCTCAAGGAGTTCGACCTGCTGGAGATGCTGCTGCGCAACGCGGGCCGGGTGCTCACCCGCATGCAGCTGATCGACCGGGTCTGGGGCGCGGACTACGTCGGCGACACCAAGACCCTGGACGTCCACGTGAAGCGCCTGCGGGCCAAGATCGAGCCCGACCCGGGCGCGCCGCGCTACCTGGTCACCGTCCGCGGCCTGGGCTACAAGTTCGAGCCGTAAGCCGTAGACCGCGGCAACGCCCGTACGCGGAAGGCCCCCTCCGGCACCAGCCGGAGGGGGCCTTCCGCGTAGCGGGCCTCCCGCGGGCCCGGGAAGGGCCCGCGGGAGGCGGTTACCGCGTCAGTGGGCGGCCGGAGTGGTCGCCGACGGGGTGGCACCGGCGACCGGCGTGGTCGGAGCGCCCGGGGCGGTGGCGCCGGCCGACGGGGTGCCGGTGGCGCCCGGGGTGGTGGCACCCGCGGACGGGGTGGCCGCCGGGGAGGCCGGGGTGGCGCTCTTGGTGGGCACGGCCGTCGGGGTCGGGCCGAAGCCCTTGTACAGGCCGCGGCCGTTCTCGCCCGAGTCCGGGCTCACGCCGGCCTGGGCGTCGACCTTCTGGCCGTCCTTGAAGGTGAAGGTGGTGGGGGCGAAGCCGCCGATGTGCACGGAGGCCGCGGCGAGGGAGGCGGACGGGTTGCCCTGGCCGCCGATCACCACCGAGCCACCGGCCGGGACGACGATGCTGGACAGCGGGGCGCCCGCGGCGTCCGCGAAGGTGGCGCTGCTGGTGCCGACGGTGATCGACTGCAGCTCGGCCGCGGTGTCGGCCGTGTTGGAGATGTTGACGACCACGTTGGCAGGGCCCGTGTAGTCACCCGAGGTACCCACCCCGGTGACGACCACGATGTTGTTCAGCCGGAGGTTCGTCCCGATGGTCGCTGCCGCGTTGTCGGGCTTGATCTGCAGCGTGTCCGGCGTGTTGCCGGCGGCGCAGGACGACAGCGAGGCGATGGCGATGGCGGCGATGGCGGCGATGCTGCCGCGTCGAAGGCTGCGGCTCACGGCGGCGGCTTCTCCCTAGGTCACGTGTCAACAGGTCAGGTCTCAGATTATCGACCTCACTTATGCGCTCCTCACGGGGTGGTCCCCGTGTCGCACTCCCGGGGCCGCCCCGGGGCCGTCCGGGCGTACGAATGTCATGGTCGAGTCACGCAGAGTCCCGAGAGGAGGGCAAGCTTCGACCAAGATCGAATAACGATTGGGTCACGGCCGGGAAAGGGGTGAAAGCTCAAGATCCAATCATGGTTGCCGGGGTGTTGCGCAAGGGTTTCGTCGAGTGCCGGAACCGCCTCCGACCTGCGGGAAGCCCCTCTCGAACATCGGTCGCAGCACGTCATGGGGGTGCTTGTCAAGCCCCGAGACCGGCCCTGACCTGCGAAAACGCCCTTCGGGTGCGCCGTGAGGCGTGTTATTCTGGAAAGCCACGGAAGGGGTCCTGTCACATGACGTTCAAGGTTGGCGACACGGTGGTCTACCCCCATCACGGGGCCGCGCTGATCGAGGCCATCGAAATTCGCCAGATCAAAGGTGTGGACAAGACCTACCTGGTGCTCAAGGTGCAGCAGGGAGACCTGACGCTCCGCGTGCCCGCCGAGAACGCGGAGTTCGTCGGCGTTCGCGATGTGGTCGGCCAGGAGGGTCTGGACCGGGTCTTCGAGGTGCTGCGCGCACCGTACACCGAAGAGCCGACCAACTGGTCCCGTCGCTACAAGGCGAACCTGGAGAAGCTCGCCTCGGGCGACGTTATCAAGGTCGCCGAGGTTGTGCGCGACCTCTGGCGTCGCGAGCGCGAGCGCGGCCTCTCGGCCGGCGAGAAGCGGATGCTCGCGAAGGCGCGCCAGATCCTCGTCAGCGAACTCGCGCTGGCGGAGAACACCAACGAGGACAAGGCGGAGACGCTGCTCGACGAGGTTCTCGCCTCGTAGTGCAGTCGGGCTGCCGCCCACCGCTCACAGCGCCCGGTGCCGGCGCGCCGCTCCCAGGACGAAGTGTCCAGGGGTGGTGCAGTGGCACTTCGGGCGCTGAGGCGTGTCCGGACGACGCCCCCCGCCCGAGCCGGTCCAGGCCTGCAAGACCGTTTCTGCGCAGTTGTGCGGCGGGCAGTGGACCGTGGATCTTCGGAAGGGGCCCGGGCGCCCGCCGGGCACGCCACTGCCATACCCACTTCGCCGAAGGAGTGAAACCTGAACGCCTCAGCAGCAGTCGCAGCAGCAGTGGTGCCCGCCGCCGGACGCGGTGAGCGGCTGGGGCCCGGCGCCCCGAAGGCCCTGCGGGAACTGGGCGGCGTGCCGCTCCTGGTGCACGCCGTACGGGCCCTGGCGCGCAGCCGGGCGGTCGGGCTGGTCGTGGTCGCCGCGCCCGCCGACGGGGTGGCCGAGGTGGTCGCCCTGCTGGACAGCCACGGGCTGGACGGCAAGGACATCCGGGTGGTGGCCGGCGGCGCGACCCGCCAGGAGTCGGTCCGGCTCGGCCTGGCCGCGATCCCGGAGGACGTCGGGATCGTCCTGGTGCACGACGCGGCCCGCCCGCTCGTCCCGGTCGAGGTGGTGGACGCCGTCGCGGCCGCCGTCCGGGCCGGGGCCGAGGCGGTGGTGCCCGCGGTGCCGCTGGCCGACACCGTGAAGCGGGTCGAGCCGAACCCGGGTGGCCCCGAGCCGGTCATCGACACGCCGGAGCGGGCCACCCTGCGCGCCGTGCAGACCCCGCAGGGTTTCGACCGGGCCGCCCTGGTCGAGGTGCACGCCAAGGCGCTGGCCGAGGAGGCCGCGGGCGGAGCCGACGCGCCGGCGGTCACCGACGACGCCGGCCTGGTGGAGCGCTACGGCGGCCGGGTCGTCGTGGTGCCCGGCCACGAGGAGGCGTTCAAGGTCACCCGTCCGTTGGACCTCGTGCTCGCCGAGGCCGTACTCGCCCGCCGGAGGGCCGCCGATGCCTACTGAGCCGTTGATCCCCCGGGTGGGGATCGGTACCGATGTGCACGCCTTCGAGGCCGGCCGGCCGCTCTGGGTGGCCGGACTGGAGTGGCCGGACGCCGAGTTCGGGCTCTCCGGGCACTCGGACGCGGACGTCGCCGCGCACGCCGCCTGTGACGCGCTGTTCTCGGCCGCCGGAATCGGCGACCTGGGCGCCCACTTCGGCACCGACCGCCCCGAGTGGGCCGGTGCCTCCGGGGTCAAGCTGCTCGGCGAGGCGGCCCGGCTGGTCCGCGAGGCGGGCTTCGAGATCGGCAACGTCGCGGTCCAGGTGATCGGCGTCCGGCCGAAGATCGGCAAGCGGCGGGCCGAGGCGCAGGCCGCGCTGTCCGAGGCGGCCGGCGCGCCGGTCTCGGTCTCCGGCACCACCACCGACGGCCTGGGCCTGACCGGCCGGGCCGAGGGGCTGGCCGCGATCGCCACCGCCCTGGTGTACGAACGGCGTTGAGCGGGGAGCCGGTCGCGGGAGCGGAAATAGACCTCTGCTGACGGGTGTTCACCAGGTGCCGCGGGGGCCCGAATCGATAGTGTGCGGTACGGGCCCGCGCGGAGCTTGCCTCGGGTCCGTACCGCCGCCGACGAGAAGAGGTTTCCGATGGGCGTTGAACTCTCCGACAAGGCCAAGGCGTTGATCGACGGCAAGAACTTCGCCGTGGTCTCCACGA
Organism: Kitasatospora sp. NPDC048296; assembly: GCF_043201815.1. Classification (NCBI taxonomy): domain Bacteria; kingdom Bacillati; phylum Actinomycetota; class Actinomycetes; order Kitasatosporales; family Streptomycetaceae; genus Kitasatospora; species Kitasatospora sp. NPDC048296. The sequence continues at coordinate 10,131 of NZ_JBICZB010000098.1, read as the reverse complement.
TCCAGCCCGACGGCAGTCCCCAGTCCTCCGTCGTCTGGGTCAAGCGGGACGGCGACGACATCCTGTTCTCCACCGTCGAGGGCCGCCGCAAGCACCTCAACCTGGCGAAGGACGCGCGCGTCTCGCTGGTGATCAACCCGCCGGAGAGCCCGTACGAGTACCTGGAGGCGCGCGGCTCGGTGACGATGACCACCGAGGGCGGCCGGGAGCTGATCAACGAGCTGGCCGCCAAGTACCGCGGGGTGGACACCTACACCTGGGACGGCCCGGACGACGTCCGGGTGGTCATCCGACTCTCCCCGCGCAAGGTGGTCGGCAACATCTGACCGGCGTACGGGACGGGTGTTTCCCCGGGGGTGCGGCCTGTCATTCCCGGGGAATGTCGCGGGGCACCCCCCGCCGCCCACTACGCTTGACGCTGTGAGCATTCGTCTGTACGACACCAGCACCCGCCAGGTACGCGACTTCGTCCCGCTCGTACCGGGTTGTGTCTCGATCTACCTGTGCGGCGCTACCGTCCAGTCGGCGCCACACATCGGGCACGTCCGGTCCTACCTCAACTTCGACATCATGCAGCGGTGGTTCGCCTACCGCGGCTACCAGGTGACCTTCGCCCGCAACGTCACCGACATCGACGACAAGATCATCGCCAAGGAGCGCGAGCTCGGTACGCCGTGGTGGCAGATCGGCTACGAGAACGAGCGCGCCTTCAACGACGGTTACGACGCGCTCGGCTGCCTGCCGCCGACCGTCGAGCCGCGGGCCACCGGGCACATCCCCGAGATGGTCGAGATGATGCAGGGCCTCATCGCGAAGGGCCACGCCTACGCGGTCGACGGGAACGTCTACTTCGACGTGAAGTCGTACCCCGACTACCTCGCGCTCTCCAACCAGAAGCTGGAGGACCTGCGCCAGCCCGAGGGCGAGGGCGAGACCGGCAAGCGCGACCAGCGCGACTTCGCGATGTGGAAGGCCGCCAAGCCGGGCGAGCCGAGCTGGGAGACCCCGTGGGGCCGCGGCCGGCCGGGCTGGCACCTGGAGTGCTCGGCGATGGCCCACAAGTACCTGGGCCCGGCCTTCGACATCCACGGCGGCGGGCTGGACCTGATCTTCCCGCACCACGAGAACGAGATCGCCCAGTCCAAGGCCTACGGCGACGACTTCGCCGGTTTCTGGGCGCACAACGCCTGGGTCACCATGGCCGGCGAGAAGATGAGCAAGTCGCTGGGCAACTCGGTGCTGGTCTCCGAGATGGTCCAGCGCTGGCGGCCGATCGTGCTCCGCTACTACCTGGGCTCCCCGCACTACCGCTCGATGATCGAGTACAGCGAGGAGTCGTTGCGCGAGGCCGAGGCCGGCTTCGGCCGGATCGAGGGCTTCATCCAGCGCGCCGTCGAGCGCTGCGGCACGGTCGACGCGGCGCCCGAGGTGCCGCCGGCCTTCGCCGAGGCGATGGACGACGACTTCGGTGTGCCGCAGGCGCTCGCCGTCGTGCACACCGCCGTCCGCCAGGGCAACAGCGCCCTGAACGCGGACGACAAGGAGACCGTGGTGGCGCGACTGGCCGAGGTCCGTGCGATGCTCGGTGTACTGGGCCTCGACCCGCTCGACCGGCACTGGGCCGGGACGGAGCGCGGCGAGGACCTCCACGGTGTGGTCGACTCGCTGGTCCGTCTGGTCCTGGACCAGCGGCAGGCGGCGCGCGAGCGCAAGGACTTCGCCACCGCGGATGCCATCCGCGACCAGCTCGGCCTGGCCGGGCTGGCCATCGAGGACACCCCGTCCGGCCCGCGCTGGACGATCAACAGCCAGTAACCCCATCTGACGATCGGGGTGATGGGTGGGCCGTACCGGACCGGTGCGGCCCTCCCGCATGACGTAGCGCATGCCGTCGGCCGCCGCCGCACCGAGCGGGGCGGCCGGGCATGCCGGACAGACAGGAAGTACAGCCATGGCCGGCAACAGCCAGCGCAGGAACCGCCGCAACCCCGGATCGAAGAAGGGCGCGTCTGTCGGTACCGGCGGGCACAGCCGGAGGGCGCTGGAGGGCAAGGGCCCGACCCCGCCCGGTGAGGCGCGCAAGGGCCACCCCAAGCAGCGGGCCGCCAACGCCGCGATCAAGCGCGAGCGGGACGCCAAGGCCCGGGCCGGCATGCGCCGGGCCGGCGCCGGCGGCCGGGGCGGCCGCGGCGGCGCGGGCAGCGCCGAGCTCGTCTTCGGCCGCAACTCGGTGGTCGAGGCGCTCCAGGGCGACGTGCCGGCCAACGCGCTGTACGTCCAGCAGTTCATCGACACCGACGACCGCGTGCGCGACGCCTTCCAGGCCGCCAACGACCGCGGCATCCCGCTGATGGAGGCCCCGCGCCCGCAGCTGGACCAGATGACCGGCGGGATGAACCACCAGGGCCTGGTGCTGCAGGTCCCGCCGTACGAGTACGCCCACCCCGAGGACCTGCTGGGGGAGGCCGCCGACGCCGGCCAGGACGCGCTGATCATCGCGCTGGACGGGGTCACCGACTCGCGCAACCTCGGCGCCGTGGTCCGCTCCGCCGCCGCCTTCGGCGCGCACGGCGTGGTCATCCCCGAGCGCCGCGCGGCCGGTATGACCGCCGGTGCCTGGAAGACCTCCTCCGGTGCCGCCGCCCGGCTGCCCGTGGCCCGCGCCACCAACCTGACCCGCACGCTGGAGGCCTACCAGAAGGCCGGCCTGATGGTGGTCGGCCTGGCCGCCGACGGCGAGGCCGAGCTGGGCGACCTGGAGCTGCTGACCGGCCCGGTCGTGATCGTCGCGGGCAGCGAGGGCAAGGGTCTGTCCCGCCTGGTCTCGGAGACCTGCGACATGCGGGTGCGGATCCCGATGTCGGGGCTGACCGAGTCGTTGAACGCCGGTGTCGCGGCGGGCATCGTGCTGTACGAGGCCGCGCGGCTGCGCGCCAAGCGCTGAGCACACCCGCTGCTCTTGCCGCAGGCGATTTTCTGAATTCCCCGCGATCCGAGTGAAAAGCGATCGGGCCCGACCGGGTCCGATCGCCTTTTTCATGATCACTTCAAGTATGCGCCGGACATCCACCCGGGAGAGTGTCCTAAGCGGCCGTCACCCGGTTAGACGGGCGTGGACACCAGAACACCTCGGCGCCCCCTGTTCGGCGGCGGCAGCACCGGGATAGACGCGGGCCCCGGGCTCGACACCGTCAAGGTGCCGTCGGATCCGGCGCGCCTCAGCAGCACCCAGGCGAGCTTCCGGCTCCGGCTCGGCGCCCCGGTGGCGCCGCTGATCGAGGCCCCGGCCGGACTGCTGTCCTCCGGTGCCGCGTTCGGCGACCCCTACGCCAACCAGGGCCTGATCCGCCGTCCGCTGGTCACCCCGCAGGTCGTCGTGCCCGCCTCCGCCGTCCCGGCGCTGGCCGGGGCCGGGGCCGGCGGTGCGCCGCGCCGCAAGGGCCGGGTCACCGCCGTCACCTGGACCGGCCGGACGGCCCCTGGGGACCTCGCGGCCACCCGGCTGCTGGAGGCGGTGCGCCAGACCGGGTCCCCGGCCGGCGGCCTCGGCCTGGCCGAGGCGGACACCCAGGCACTCCCGGCCTACGCGGGCGCCCGGAGCGTCCCGCGCCAGCCGCGCGAGGGCACCGGCAGTGCCACCGACGCGGGCGTCGGCCCGGTCGGCGCGCCGCACGGCTGGACCCCGAACGGTGAGCTGCCCGAGGTCTCCGCCGCCGCCACCGAGGGCAAGCAGCCCTGGTACCCGGGCCGCCGGGTCGACCTCGGCCTGGTGCTGCTGCCGCTGCGCGCGGTGCTCGGCTCGCTCTCGGTCTACGCCGGGTTCAGCAAGCTCTGCGACCCGGTGTACTTCGACGGTGGCGAGCGCGGCTCGATGATGCGCTGGCTCTCCTCGCTGCACCCGTGGAAGGTCGCCGAGCCGCTGCTCGCCTTCGCGATGGCGCACCCGGTGGGCTCCGGTCTGGTGGTGTCCTTCACCGAGATCGTGGTCGGCGTGCTGACCATCCTCGGCCTCTGGCAGCGGCTCGCGGCCGGGGCGGCGATGCTGCTCTCGGCGGCGCTGCTGTTCACCGTCAGCTGGCGGGCCGTGCCGGTCTACGACACCCCGGACCTGATCTTCCTCGCGGCGTGGAGCCCGCTGCTGATCGCCGGGGCGCCGTTCGCCTCGCTGGACGGGCGGCTCAACCTGGAGGCCTGGCGCCGGGTCGGCGCGGGCGCGCCGGGCGCGCTGCGCCGCCGGGTGCTGCGCCGGGGCACGGTGGTCACCACCGTCGTGGTCGGCCTGACCCTGCTGCTCGGCTCGATGCTGGGTGCGGCCGTCCGGACCGGCGCCCGGCCGCACCAGGCGCCGGCCCGCCCGGCCACCGACTACGGCACCCCGGTCTGGCCGTCGGGCGGCCCGTCCGGCGCCCCGGGCGGCCAGGGCACGTCCACCTCGCCCTCGCCCGCCGCCCCGCGCCCGGCCACCCCGACGCCGAGCGCGACCTCCTCGCCCAGCGCCCCCGCCGCCAAGTCCACCGGTGCCACGCCGAGCGGCAAGCACTCCGGCAGGGCGGAGACAGGGGCCGCCGGCTCCTCCCCGGCGGCCTCGTCCGCCGCCGGGGGCGGCTCCGCACCGGCCCAGCGCGGCACCCCGGCCCCCGGCGGCTCGGGTTCCGCGCCCAGGTCGAGCCCGAGCAACGGCTCCGGGCTGCTCGGCGGGGTGCTGGGCAGCGGTCCGCTGGCCGACCTGTCCGGTGGCGAGCGCTCCTCCCGCCCGGGGACGCCGACGGCGACCTGACGTCCCGTCCCCGTCCCCGTCCCCCGGCACGTCTTCGGCCGGGTGCTCCGTGGGGGAGCACCCGGCCGTTGCGTTGTCGTCGGGGCTGGTGCGTTGTTGCCGGGGCCGCCGCGCTGCCGTCAGCGTCGGTGCGCTGCCGTCAGCGTCGCACTGCCGCCGGCGTCGCGCTGCCGCCGCGTCGCCCTCAGCGGGAGTTGTCGCGGTGCGCGGCGAGCTCCTTGGCCGCCTCGGTGAGGTCCTTGGCCGTGTCGATGGCCCGCCAGTACACGCCCTGCGGCAGCTGGTAGCCCGCCAGTCGCTTGCTGCGCGCGAGTTGGGGGAAGGTGGTGCGCTCGTGGTCGCCCACGTCCGGCAGCAGCTCGGCGAACTCCGGGCTGAACACGTACAGGCCGGCGTTGATCAGGAACGGCGAGGGCGGGGCCTCGATGAAGTCCAGCACGTTGCCGAACTGGTCGGTCTCCACGGCGCCCCAGGGGATCCGCGGCCGGGCCAGCGCGAGCGTCGCGACGGCGTCCCGCTCGTGGTGGAAGGCGGCCATGTCACGCAGGCTGAAGCGGGTCCAGATGTCGCCGTTGGTGGCGTACCAGGGCTCGTCCGGGCGGGGCAGCGCCTTGGCCGCGTGCTTGAGGCCGCCGCCGCGCCCGAGCGGCTCGGCCTCGATCACCGTACGGACCCGCAGCGGCAGGTCCGCCGTGCTGAGCCACTCCTCCAGCACGTCGGCGAGGTGCCCGCAGGACACCACGACGTCGGTGACGCCCTCGGCGGCCAGCCAGGCCAGCTGGTGGCCGAGGATCGGCGTGCCCGTCCCCGGGATCTCGACCAGCGGCTTGGGTCGGTCGTCGGTGTAGGGGCGCAGCCGGGAGCCCTGGCCGCCGGCCAGGATGACGGCCTGGGTGACGGGCGTCGTGGTCGGCCGGGGCTGGTGAGGCTGGGACTGGGACTGGGACTGCGGGGACGCGAGGTCGGCGGTCGGGCCGGAGTCAGCGGTCATGGCTGAACGATAAGGCGCCCGCGGCGGGCTTCGTCAGCCCACCGTCGTGGACCGTCAGCCGACGACGCCCGCCGCGAAGGAGCCGTCGCAGACCGGGCGGGCGAAGGAACGGGCCCGCTGGACGTCGCCCTGGTACTTGCGCACCGCGGCCTTGCCCAGCTCGGTCGCCAGCGAGGTGCAGTACGGCGTGAGCGAGGGCTGCTCGCGCATCGAGCGCTCCAGCAGGTCCAGCGCGGCGGACGGGTTCTCGGCGCGCAGCTCGTCCAGCAGCGCCACCCGCAGCGCCTCCTGCGGGGCGAGCCCGTCCGTCTTGGTGGCGGTGGCGGCGGAGCGCCCGATCCCGGCGCCGTCGCCGCTGGACGCCGCCACCACCTGCTGGTCGAGCCCGGTCGGCGGGGCCCACGGGACCCGGGTCACGGCGAGGGTGCCGGTGGTCACCAGGACGACCGGCAGGGTCAGGGCGACGGTCTGGCCGATACGGCGCACAAGCTGCTTCACCCTCAGGAGAGTAGCGGTGGGTACGGGCCGAATCGCCCTCCGTTACACCATCGAGTGACGCGGTGTCCGGGTTCGTCCCTGCGCCGTGTTGACGTGGGGGTGTACGGACGGAGCCCACCGGACCGGGGAGGGTCCGACGGGCTCCTTGGCGTCAGCTGTTGCGCCGGGGCGCCGGCCGCGTCAGTCGCGTCGGTCGTGTCAGTCGCAAACGCTCAGGCGCACGCCGCTGCTGGTGGCGAAGACGTGGGTCTCCTGCGCGATCGGCACGACGTGGATGGTTTCGCCGCGGGTCGGGATCTGCCGGCCGGGGACGCGGACGACCAGGTCCTTGTCCACGCCGCCGATCTGGGTGGTGCCGTAGACGAAGCCGTCCGAGCCGAGCTCCTCGACCACGTTCACGGTCACCGCGACGCCCTCGATGCCGCCGGCCGGGACGATCTGGAAGTGCTCGGGGCGGATGCCGACGATCACCGTCTTGTCGGTGCCGGCGCCGGCCAGGTTCTCGCGCGAGATGTTGACGACCGAGCCGCCGAACTTCACGCCGCCGTCCACCAGCGGCACCTCGACCAGGTTCATGGCCGGCGAGCCGATGAAGCCGGCCACGAAGAGGTTGGCGGGCTTGTCGTACATGTTGCGTGGGGTGTCGACCTGCTGCAGCAGACCGTCCTTGAGCACCGCGACCCGGTCGCCCATGGTGAGCGCCTCGGTCTGGTCGTGGGTGACGTACACCGTGGTGATGCCCAGGCGGCGCTGCAGGCCGGCGATCTGGGTACGGGTCGAGACGCGGAGCTTGGCGTCCAGGTTCGACAGCGGCTCGTCCATCAGGAAGACCTGCGGCTGGCGGACGATCGCGCGGCCCATCGCGACGCGCTGGCGCTGGCCGCCGGAGAGCGCCTTCGGCTTGCGGTCCAGGTAGTCGGTGAGGTCGAGGATCTTCGCCGCCTCCTCGACCTTGGTGCGGATGTCCGCCTTGTTCACGCCGGCGATCTTGAGCGCGAAGCCCATGTTCTCGGCGACGGTCATGTGCGGGTAGAGCGCGTAGTTCTGGAACACCATCGCGATGTCCCGGTCCTTCGGCGGCAGGTGGGTGACGTCCCGGTCGCCGATCCGGATGGCGCCGCTGTTGACGTCCTCCAGACCGGCCAGCATGCGCAGGCTGGTCGACTTGCCGCAGCCCGACGGGCCGACCAGGACGAGGAACTCGCCGTCCGCGATCTCCAGGTCCAGCGCGTCCACCGAGGGCTTGGTGGCCCCAGGGTAGATGCGGGTCGCCTGGTCGTACGTGACAGAAGCCATGGTTGTGCTCTCCTTCACCGGCAGGAACGTGCCGGACGATCCGAGTAAAGGGGGGTTGGTTCGTCTCCGTCGGTCCGTCAGTGGTCTGAACCACTACACAAACCGACTCCCGGCGACGCTACCTGCGCTTTCGCTGCTTGTCAGCCCCCCGCCGCCCGATTTCGGCATCGGTTCCATCACGCCCACCCGCCCCGCCAACCCCTGGATATCCCCCCACCCCGCCACCCCGGCCCGGTAGACTGCCCCCGGTGCCGCCGTGATCCATCGCGGACGGCCACCGTGCCTCCTTAGCTCAGCTGGCCAGAGCACCGCTCTTGTAAAGCGGGGGTCGTCGGTTCGAACCCGACAGGGGGCTCAGATTCCGGCCCAGGTCAGAGGGTCGAAGAACGCAGAACGCCCCGGGCTGGGATCAGCCCGGGGCGTTCTGACATCTCCGGATGACATCAGTCGGTCTTGCGGCGGCGCTTCAGCAGGCGGTCCATGTGCCTCATCGCCTCCCGCTGCTTCTCCTGCACCACGTGCGTGTAGATCTCCATCGTGACGGCGATCTGGCTGTGCCCGAGGATGGCCATCAGGTCCCGGGGGCGCCACGCCGGCGGCGGACAGGAGCGTCGCGCAGCCGTGCCGGGTGTCGTGCAGCCTGACCGGGGGCAGGGCCTCGGCCTTGGCCACCCGCGTGAACGAACGGGTGAGGTTCCGCGGCTCGATCGGCTGGCCGGTCGCCGTGGTGAAGACGGAGCCGGAGTCCGGCCAGTCCCTGCCTGCCTCCAGTCGCTGGCGGCGCTGCTCGGCCTGCCGGAGCCGCTGCCAGCGAAGTGGGGCCGGTCCGTGGTCATCCGGATGCGCCGCCGCGCGCCGGGCGAGCGCGTCTCCTCGTACCGCTCCGACCGGGACAACCCGGGCCTGCGTGAGCTGCGCGACGGCCTCCACGCCTGGTTGGTGCCCCTGATCGACGCGGCGACCGACATGGAGCCGCCCATGCCGGTCGACGACCGGGCTGCCGACACCTGGGAGCCCCTGGTGACGGTCGCCGACCTCGCCGGAGGTGAGTGGCCGGCGCGCGCCCGTGCGGCCTGCCGTGCCATGACCGCGTTCGAGTCCGGGCAGGACGAGGACGGTGGCCTGAAGACGAGGATCCTGGTCGACATCCGCCGAGTCTTCGCCGCTGGTGGCAATCCGGACGCCCTGTCCACCGAGCACCTCCTGACCGCCCTGAAGGCCGACCACGAGGCACCGTGGGCCGAGCACGGATCGACGGGGCTGAGCGCCCGTGGCCTGCAGCTCCTGCTCAAGGACTACGGCATCGGCTCGATGAACATCCGCTTCCCGGACGGCGTGCAGCTCAAGGGCTTCCCCCGCAACGGCTTCCTCGACGCCTGGAGCCGCTACTGCCCCGAGCCCGCTGAACCACCCGTCACTACCGGCAGCTGACCCGCCGGCAGCCGTACCACCCGTCCCCGCCCAGCTCAGGGCGGGGACGGGTTCGTTCCCCGCAACGGGTCCTGTCGTCCCGGGAGCGTCACCCGTACCGCCCTGACCAGGTGTGCAACGCGTGGGACGGATGCGACGCGGAGGGCAACGGGCGGATCCTCAGGCGGTCTGCTCAACGGCATGAGCGACAGCGCCAACGGCGCGAAGAGCGCTGGCAGCTGCCCGAGCTGTGTCTTCGGGTTGGTCTTCGAGAACCGTCGCCGGAAGCTGCCCGATGAGGAGTTTGCCATGCCACAAACTGAGCCCGGTGAGTCGGCGGATCTCCTTGAGCACGTCCATGGTGCGGGTGCCGGGATCGGCCAGCACGACGTTGTACGGCACGTTGTCGCAGACCAGCGTGAAGTACCTGACCTCGCCGCCCATACCCCCTCCATCTGCCGACGCTTTGAGAGCCTGGCCCCACACCGTGGAAGACGGAGGGGGCGCACGCGGAGCAAGTTGTGGGGTAAGCAGTCCTTACCCCGGCCCGCGCCCCCAAGGGCGGAGCAAGTTGTCGCGCACGACGGTCCTACGGCCTTCGCGCTACCTGCCCAGCTCGGCTGGTGGCCGCGCGAGGGCGCACACCTACCAGCCGAGTCCTCCGCCGAGAGCCCCATGGGACTGCTCGTTGACTGAGTGAGTGGCTCACGGTCGGACCTCCGCTCGGCGAAGCTACGGGCGGATGACGATGTGCTGATGGTGCCATTGCAGAAGGTTCAGAGACGCTGTCAGTTGTCGAACCAAACGACGAGTCGGACATTTTCTCCGCCATGGACATCGGCGAGGGCGCTCATGGCCTTCCACACTGGTGCCCACTCGCCGTCTTCCGGCACGGCGTCCCGGCGCCATTCGCGCGACGCGGAGCAGGATCCCGTCGTCGATCCACTCAGCCCCTTCTGACCTGCCTTGGCGGCCACGGAACGACTTGCCCGTCCGTACCCAACCCTGGTCAGGCGTGCGTTTGTACTCGTGTACGCGCTCGTCCGCGGCCTCGGCGGGTTCGTCCTGAGCTTCCCCCGGTGTGCGGGAGGTGCTGATCAGCTGGTCAGAAGGGGTTGGCGGGGTTTCAGGTTCACTTGTTCGGCCGTCGCGTGGTTGG